>OMRS01000309.1 GCA_900313545.1 uncultured Eubacteriales bacterium
CAGGGCGATGTTGTTCAGGCCGATGATCGCGTTCATGGGCGTGCGGATCTCATGACTCATGTTCGAGAGGAACGCCGTCTTGGCGCGGCTGGCCTGTTCCGCTGCATTCAGCGCCTCGCTGAGAAGCTGCTGGTGCTCGATGTTCCTTCGCATCTCCGCGTCCACGTCCGCAAAGCAGGCGCCCACGTTGTGCACCAGGTGGTCGTCCCGGTCCTCGGGATGGCGGACGCCGGCAAAGCGCACCGCCTCATAGGATTCCTTTCCGTCGACGCGGATCGTGTAGTTGAAGGAGATCACGCGGTTTTCACTGAGGCCTTCGCGGATCGATTCCGGAGTGATGAACCGAAGGAACTCCTCCCGGCATTCCGGGACGACATAGGTGTTGCAGTAGGCGGTCACGGACTCCAGATAGTCAAACTGCTCCCCGACGGCTGGTCCGGCCATATCCGTGCGCGACTGATAGCAGGTTCCCCGGTTGCGGTCCAGTTCCAGATAGTACACGCCCCGGTAATCCGACGCGAGGGCCGTGATCATCTTGGACTGCTGATCCTGCTGTTCCCGCTGCGCCAGAAGCTGCTCCTGCAGGGCGAGGCGCTCTTCCATCTCCTGGTGCTTGATCCGGCTTGCCGCCTCGGAGGTTTCCTTTTCAAGCCGGATCCGCGTGCTTTTCCGGTCCTGGAAGATGAGAAAGGCCAGCATTGCCGCCATGACCAGGGTCACCAGCAGGGACTGCAGAATGCTGCGCCCGAGGATCCCCCGGGTGACAAAGCTGATCCTCTCGCTGATGACGCTTTCCCGGATCAGGTAGGTCAGCATCCAGTCCGTCCCTCCCACCGGAACATAGCTGAGGGTTTCCTGAATGCCGTCATAGGTGAAGGAGACGGTTCCCTTTTTTCCTTCCTCAAAATCGCGGATCACCGCCTCCGCGGAATGCCCCTTCTCAAATTCGGCGTTTCCAAGGGCGGAGAGGAGGTTGTCCTCCACCGCCAGGCCGCCCAGCACGGTATTGCTGAGCGCCACGCCGGTGCTGGTGTACAGGTTGCAGAACGTGGTCCCCGAATTCTGCGATGTCAGGGAGATGCCCTGGAGCATGACCTCCATGCTGATTTCCATGAAGCACACGACCAACTGCTTCCCGTCAATGAACAGGCTCTGCTCCCTGACCGGCACGGCGATGATCACCTTTTTCGCATCCCTTCGGATGTGTTTGATGGAGATTTCCGGCTGCGCGATGGTTTCGGGATCAAACCCGTATTCGCCGATGTCGTTCCGAACCCCTTCATCCGCCGTATAGACCAGGCCGTCCGTATCCACAAAGGCAAAGCGCTCCAGATTGAAAAGCTGCTTCATCTCCCGCTGGTAGGCGCGCATGTGGTCAAGATCGCTCAGGTCCTCATCCTTGATCATCCCGATGGCAATCCGGATCGTTCGAATGCTGTCATTCAGGTTGTTTTCAACGACCTGTCCCCGGCGCCCGGCCAGCTCATCCAGATACAGCAGGCTCACGGATCTGACCGCGTCTGTCGTGTCCCGCCGGGCGGCCCGGTTCATCCAGACGGTCCCGCCGGCCAGGATGGCCGCAAGGATGATGCCTCCGATCAACGAAATCAGCAAGGTGCGATGTTTTCCCTTTTCCAACTGTCTCCCCTCCTGTGCCTCCGGGCAGCATTGTCCCCCTGAACTCCGTCTGCGGGCACCCTGCCGGTCTCATCGTCCCCTCCGGGGCGTCTGACAGGGCGTACTGCGCTCCACTCCAATTCTATCACCTTATTATATCCTAAATGCCACAGTTTTCACATCGTTCTGAAAGATGTTTTTCCTCTTTTCCGTCGCGCTTTAGCGTCACGGCCCCGGCACAGGGCGCCAGGGCAGGCTGCGGCACGCCTGGGCCGGCAGAAAGGCAGCGTCCCTCCCAGGGAAAGGAGGGTCCCCGGGGCGGCTTCAAAAACTGCCGCAGGGGGGCTATCCTTCTGTTTCCCGGAGCTCCGTTTTCTGATATACTCCTGTGCATCAGCCGGGCAGACGCGCCCGCACCTGTCCTTCGGCAGCCCTGCCCAGGCGCAGGCTTTTCGCCCCCCGGAAAATACCATCAGACAGGGAGTGAACCCCATATGACAAAGGGAAGACTGGAAGCCTTCAGCGACGGCGTGATTGCCATCATCATCACCATTACCGCCCTTGTGATCAATCTTCCGGAAGGCAGTGGCTGGTCGGACCTTCTGGGGCTGATGCAGGTCGCAGGGAGCTATACGGTCAGTTTTATCATGGTGGGGAGCAACTGGGTCAACCACCACCATCTGCTGCAGGTCACGCGCGGGGTGAGCGGCAAGATCCTCTGGGCCAATCTGCTGTACCTGTTTTTTCTCTCCTTTATCCCCGTTTCCACCGGCTGGGTCTCCAAATCCGGATTTGCCATGGTTCCCGTCACCGTCTATGTCATCGTGAACCTGGCCGTGGCGCTCAGCTACCTCCTGCTGGAAAAAGCCATTGTCATTTCCAATGACAGCGAGGTCCTCAAGACGGTGCTCAAAGAAAGCAGCAAGGAGTTCTGGACGCTGCTCATTGAGGCCTCGGCGCTTGCCGTTTCCTTTGTCCCCCGCATCTACCCCCTGGCATTTTTCCTGCTGGTGGTGGCCTATATCCCGTGGATCATTCCGGATATCCGGATGAAACGGGTGTATGAAGAAAGCCTCAGGGATCAGGAGAACAACCCCTGACCCGCTTCCGGTAAAGCAAAGCTGCCTCACTGCGAAACAATCCGCAGTGAGGCAGCTTTGCTTTTCCCGGAGGGTCCGTTCCGATGACCGCCCGTCAGGGGGCGGCGGCGCCAGGGACAATCAGGCCTCCCCCGCAGGCCCGTTGCTTTCGGTTAGATCCAGCCGGGGCGCAAAAGGGGTGGCATCCCGGCTCCGGGGGGGCCTTCGGCATGCCACGGTTTCCATTTCCCGCCCCGGGGGGGTGTCCCCGGACGCAGCTCATGCGTTCCTCCGCGGCATCCGTCCCCGGGTCATTCAAACTCCGGAGGGAGAAACCTGACGCCCTGTTTCACCAGTTCATCAAGCAGAAGCCGGTAGTATCCCGGAACCATCTCCTCCGTCTCATCGTGCGCGTGCAGCAGAAGCATGTGCCGTCCATCCGGTATGAGCAGCGGCACGCCCTCCTCCGGGTTCATCTTCCGGAACCTGTCCCATACATTTCCGAGGGTGAACCCGCTGCCCGGACGGATCCTGTACTCGGCAAAGTCGAAGGTCCACAGGGTGTCCACCTCCCGGTCCAGCCCCTTCTCATGCCACCAGGCATACGGGATCCGCGATTTCACCCTGTCAAACCCCTTTTCCCGCAGCACCGCCTGAAACGCCTCCCGGTTCTTTCCGCCCTTGTCGCCGTAAGGGAAGCGGAACGGACGGAATGCCCTGGGGACTCCGGCCATCTCATAGAGTCGCTCCAGCACGGCTTCGCACCTGTCGATCTCCCGGATGCCTTCCTCCACGGACAGAGCGGAAAAATGGGGGTGCGAAAAGGAGTGGTTGCCCAGCACCATCCCCTGGGAAATGGCATACACCGCCGGGTCCGGGTCCTTTTCCGCCTTTTCTCCGATGACAAACATGAGCGCCGGGATGCCGGCCCCCTTCAGATAGTCCACGATGGGACGGGTGACCCCCGACGGAAGGTCATCGATGGTCAAAAGCGCCTGTATCATCCGTTCCTCCTTCATCTCCTGCAGTCCCGACGGAACCCCCATTTCAGGGAAGGTCCCCGCATCATTCCTTCATGTCCCTGCGTATGGCGTCCGCCAGCTTCAGAAATCCCTCCGCCTTCATCACGGCAAGCCCTGAATCCTGCTCCCCCAGCACCACCATCTGGTCCCCGGCCCGGATGTCAAACACCTTCCTGGCCTTTGCCGGGATCACGATCTGTCCCTTGTCCCCCACCGTGGCGATGCCGAACAGGGTCTTTTCCTTCGGCGGGACGCGCAGCCCCATGTTCTGCTCCGGTTCAAAGCTGGTCAGGTCGTCCAGGGATACGCCCAGCGCCTCTGCCAGGAGCCGTCCCTTTTCGATGACCGGGAGCGTTTCCCCGGCTTCCCATTTGGCGATGGCCTGTCTGGACACGCCCACCTTCCCGGCCAGGTCCTCCTGGGTCATGGAGTGAAGCTTCCGCAGCTGCGCCAGGTTGTTCTTACGCATTCCCGTCCTTCTTTCTGATCCCCAGCACCGCAAAGCGGTAGACCGGGATGCGCGAGATCAGGGCATAGAGCCCATAGCCAAAGACAAAGCCGGCCGCCAGGGTCACCAGATAGATGAGGGGCGCCGGCAGGAGCCTGGGCCTTCCAATCAGCAGCCCCGCGGTGGATACCCCCAGATAGTGAAAGACATACAGGCCGAAGCTGCGGCGGTTCATCCACCGGGTGAATCCGTTCTCGAAATTCCCGTACCTGGCCATCCCTCCCAGGACCGCCAGACAGGTAAACCAGGCAAATCCGACAAACAGGGGGCTCCGGTTCACGGGTGCATCCGCATAGTTCTTCCCGAAATACACGATGCAAAATGCCGCGCACAGGCCAAGGGACACCGCCAGAAACGGGAAGAATGCCTTTTTGACGGCCTCCATGACCTCCTCATGGGAAAACACGAAGTACCCGGCCAGGAACATGAACAGGTACAGGCCGAAGCGGTACACCGCAACGACCGGCGTATTGAGCACCTGCGCCGACACCCAGGCAGGAAGGACCATGAGGACAAGGGGAAGGATGCCTGTCCTCCCCGCCGCCTTCCAGAGCCTGTCCTTTTCAATCTTCCGGATCAGCAGGAGCACCACGCACAGCAGCCACAGCACCTGGATATACCACAGCACCCCGACGCCCGAGGCCAGCATGATGAGCGCCTTTACCCACACGGGGGTCTCCTTCGCCCAGACAAACGCCCCGCTCAGGGCCATGTTGACATACCCCTGGATGAACTGGAAGGCAAACAGCCCCAGCGTGGAGGGCACAAGGAGCTTTTCCGTCCTGGACTTCAGGAACTCCCGGGCCGTCTGCCTGCGCAGCGCAATCCTTGCGCTGATCCCGGAGACGATGAACAGCAGGGACATGAACCAGGGGTACAGCACGTACTGCAGCAGGTCGGCAGCCTGGAACTCCTGATCCGAAATCCGTCCGGCCACGCCCGCGATCCCCTGCCCGTTGTACATGTAGGCCATGTGATAGACAACCACAAGAACGACGGTCATCCAGCGGATGTTGTCCAGATAGTGCTTTCTCATGTTTTTCCCACCTTTGCAAAAGATGATGACATCATTCTACGCGGGAGAGTGCCGTCTGTCCACCAACGGTTCCTGACATTTTTCCGCCTCAGATGTCACCTTCCGTTGCGCGCCCGGGCAGTCAAAAAGGCCGCGCAACGGCTGCAGGGCCGGAGCGCGGGCCGATTTGTTTCATTTCGGGTCACCCGGTGACGCTGCCTTTCATGAAAGGGGCGCTTACGCGTCCAGCCGGGCGCCGGCTTCCCTGAGCAGTTCGATGATCGGCAGATGCTGGGGACAGACCCCCTCGCACTGTCCGCACCCGATGCAGTCGGAGGCCCTTCCGAAGCCTCTTGCAATCAGGCTGTTGTAGAAGTTCTTCGGCCGGAATTCCTCCTGATACAGCCGTATGGTGTTGACGGAGCGGAACACGTCGGGAATGGAGATGTGCATGGGGCAGCCGTCCGTACAGTATTTGCAGGCGGTGCACCCGATCTGGGGAACATCCAGCATGATGTCGCGTACCCTGCCAAGCAGCGCCTGTTCCCCGTCACTCAGGGGTTCAAAGTCTGCAAACGTCCGGAGATTGTCCTGCATCTGCTCCTGCGTGCTCATGCCCGAAAGGATGGTCATGACCCCGGGCAGGGAGCCGACAAAGCGCATCGCCCAGGAGGCCACGGAACAGTCCGGGCGCGCGGATTTCAGCATGGCCTCCAGCTCAGGCCTGAGCCGCGCCAGCATGCCGCCCTTGACGGGCTCCATGATGACCATGGGGATGCCGCGTTCATGCAGGATCTCATACAGCCTGCCGGAGCGCACCACCGGGTTGTCCCAGTCGGCATAGTTCAGCTGGATCTGCACAAACTCCGCTTCCGGGTGCGCGTCCAGCGTCTGTTCCAGATATTCGGGGCTTCCATGGAAGGAGAAGCCAAAGTGGCGGATCTTCCCCTCCGCCTTCTTTTCAAGCGCCCACTTCCAGCAGGACAGGCGGTCATAGGTTTCCCCGTTGTTGCCGTCCTCCACGGAGTGCAGAAGATAAAAGTCGAACCAGGTCAGGCCGCAGCGCCTCAGCTGTTCCTCAAGGATGCGGTCCCTGTCGGCCTCCTCCTTCATGCACCAGGCGGGCAGCTTGGTGGCCACCGTGAAGCTGTCTCTGGGATAGCGGCCGGAGAGCGCCTCCCGCACGATTTCCTCCGAGTGTCCGCCGTGATAGACGTACGCCGTATCAAAATAGGTCATTCCCGCCTGCATGTATGCGTCCACCATGCGGCACACCTGATCCAGATCGATCTTCCCGTCCTTTTCCGGAAGCCTCATCAGGCCGAATCCAAGCTTCGGCATTTTGCTCAAATCAATGCTCATCGGAATCCTCCCTTGTCATTGCAGGTTGTATTCTCCTCTGCCAGTCATACGTTGAAAAGAAACCGGCGGCAAGCGTATTGTCAAGGATATCGG
>OMRS01000306.1 GCA_900313545.1 uncultured Eubacteriales bacterium
TATTTCTTCAGCGCGTCATAGGTGTTTTCCGGCTCGTCGGTGGTCACCCGGTTGTTGCCGCGGACCGCCTTCAGAGCTTCCAGGAATGCGGCCCTGCGGATACCCCACTGGCGGAACAGGGGAGATACGGTGTTGTCCGCCTCCTCCAGCAGCGCCAGAAACAGGTGCTCCACGGAGAGGTACTCATCCTGCATCTTTTTCATTTCATCCTCCGCCCGGTTGATCACCTTGGAGAGGGCGGCAGACAGATAGGGCTGCTGGTTGCTGTTGGATATCCTGGGAGAGCGTTCAAGAACGGCGTTGCATGCCGTCAGCGCATCCTCGCCGCGCACGCCCATCCGGTCAAACATCTGGGGAATCAGCCCGTTCTCCTGAGAAAGCAGGGCAGAAAGCAGGTGGATCTGCTCCACCTGAGGATGGCTGTAGCTGAGTGCGAGCTTCTGCATGTCCTGCAGCGCTTCAATGGATTTCTGAGTATAATGGTTGGTATCCATACAAACCACACCTCCTTTTCAAATCAGGAAGATTTCTTCTTACGGGGGAAGTATACCATGGTCAAAGATAGTCAGTAAATAGTCATTCTCCCTGATTATCTGCATATTTTTTGTTCATAATATACAAAAAAGCCGGACAAGCCGGCTTCAATGAAAAACCTCCTTACGATGACCCGCGGCTGCAACTGCTCCGCGGCCTCTTTGGGAATCATTCAATGCTCCCTGCCCGGATAACCTTGGACAATCAGGCTGGAATACGCGCAGCGATACTTGCTGTAGTGCCGTCCGGATTTATCCACATAGCTTCCCTTTTCGTCAGGGACCATCACCGATACCGTCTTGCCGATATAGCTGACCACCCCGGTCAGGCGTCTTCCCTTGTAGTCGAAGGCGACTCTTTTCCCCACGGCAAGGCCTACTTTGGCTGCATCGGAGACCCGTGTCGGCAGGTTATGCCTGGTTTGGGTGTGCTTGAACAGATTAAAGGCAATGGACTGAAAAACCGGGGAGTGTCCGGTATTGCCCCAGATGCCGTACTCGATGGCATGCACAATCTCATGCTCCAGCACCACCAGGAAGGATTCCTGCGGTCCGCGGACCGTCACGCCGTTCAGGTGGTACTCCTCATCTGCGAGACGGCCGAGAAAATCGCTGGACATGCGGATTTCCCCGGAAGGGGGAGAGGTCGCCCTCCTGGGATAAATAAACTTGCCAGCAGAGACGGTCAGCCTGCCTGAGAGGCTGCTGGTCAGCCTTTTTCCATAGGTGCGCTCCAGAAAATGGTCCAGGAACAGTTCATCGTAGCGTTTGAGGAGATAGGGCAGTGTCGATGTCCGAAGGCGTCTCACCGGGATGTTCATAAATTCCGGATCCTTCGTTTTCAGCTCAGAAAGGATTTGTTTTCTGTACGCGCTGACCGTTTCCGCTGAATAGGAAAAGCGGAGCAGAAGATCTGTGTTTGCAGTCATCATTGATCACAGACGAAACTCGTTTCGTACCGCCTTTCCCAGGATCTTGCACTCACCGACCGCAACGGCATGTACATCCAGTTCCCGATCCCCGGACTGCAGCAGCAGCTGGTTGCTGCCCAGGAACTTCAACTGGCGAAGAAACCGGTGAGCGCCGTACTCCACCAGCATAATGGCATGATTTTCCGGAACGGACTGTGGTACAATCAGAACGGTGTCTCCCTTTTCAATCCGCATGAACTTCATGCTGTCATCCGGAGCGGAGAAAAAGAAGACCTTGTCCGGATTGCCGCCCTCGATCTTTCCATTGGCAACGGGCACCATTTTCTTCCCGATGACCGCCATGGCGGCATTGAGGACCGGGACGGACCTGACCACTGTGGACAGCGCGTCCAGCCAGATCCCGCTCATTTCCTTTTCCCCGGATTCCTTTTTCTTCGGTGCAGGGGCAGGAGAGGAAACCTGAATCCTTTCCGGTTCCTCCTTCTTCTGCTGGGGGACCAGCGTCTCCAGATCCACGGTCGCGGCAATCTCATCCAGGGAGAATTCCCTGTCCCCGGTATGCACAGACCCCAGAATCTTCAGCATCCTGCGGGCCTGGTCATCCTGAATGATCCGGCGCCCCTCCTCGACATCCTTCAGATAGCCCTCGGAAACTCCGCACATCCGGGCCACTTCCTTGCGGGTCTTCTTCTTACGCATCCGCTCTGTCAGCAGCAAATCTCCCAGTCGACTCATCCTGCACCTCCGTACTGTATTCATGAACAGGAAAATTATATCTTCGTCTCCTGACTTTGTAAATCTGTGATTTTCCTTCTTCCGTCCCTGAGGCGCGCTGCCCGGCGTCCGGTGTTTACCGGGCCCTTACCATCCTGAAGGCGCCAGCCCGGAGCATGTCCGATCCCGGGGACGGTCCGATTTGTCAGAAAGGAGCTTCTCCACATGCGAGAACTGAGTGTCCATACCCTTGAAAGCCATATCTATGAACTGTTTCTCCAGTCCTGCTGCCATCTGGGTGAAGACGTGCTCAGGCGGCTGCGTCAGTGCGCCCGGATGGAGGAATCTCCCATCGGGCAGGAAATTCTGAACCTGATCCTTGAAAATGACCGGATCGCGGACCAGCAGAACATGCCCATCTGCCAGGATACGGGCATGGCCACCGTCTTCCTGAAAATCGGTCAGGATGTCCACCTGACCGGCGGAGACCTGAGCGCCGCGGTGAACCGCGGGATCCGGCGCGCCTATGCCGACGGGCACTTCAGGGCCAGTGTGCTTTCGCCCATTGACCGGAAAAATACGGGGGACAACACCCCCGGAATCCTGCATATCGACCTGGTTCCCGGGGAACAGGTGGAAATCCGGGTCCTTCCAAAGGGCTTTGGTTCGGAAAACATGTCCCGGCTCTGGATGCTCAAACCCTCGGACGGGATTGAGGGAATCCGTGAGGCTATCGTGGAAACGGTCCGTCTGGCAGGAGGGAGCCCCTGTCCGCCTGTCATCGTGGGCGTCGGCATCGGAGGGACCTCGGAATATGCCCTTTATCTGGCCAAACATGCGCTTCTTCGCCCCTGCGGAGAACCTTCCCCGGACCCCGTTCTTGCCCAGCTGGAAGCCAGGACGCTTTCGGACATCAACCGTCTGGGCATCGGTCCGCAGGGGCTTGGCGGCAGAATCACCGCGCTGGCGGTCCACGCAGAGCAGTATCCCACACATATCGCAGGACTGCCTGTCGGCGTCAGCATCCAGTGCCATGTCGCCAGAAGCCGGACCCGGATCATCTGACCGGGAAGCCTGCAGACCTGAACCGCGCTCACGAGAAACTGATAAAAGGAGGATAGGGGAGTGCCGCGCCGCTTGACACGGCACGTCCCCTGACACAAGATGATCAGACTGAATACCCCCCTGACA
>OMRS01000308.1 GCA_900313545.1 uncultured Eubacteriales bacterium
GGATGATGAGCCTCTTCTTCTCCAAGGAAGGAAAGCACATCATCTGCGGCGGCACCACCTCCTCCATCGCGGCAAAGTGGCTGAACCGGCCTCTGCAGGCGTCCCTGACCTTTGACGGGGACATCCCGCCCATTGCGAAACTGGAAGGCGTCGACCTCGTCACGGAGGGCGTCATCACAGTCAACCGCGTGGTGGAATACGCCAAGGATTATCTGGGCGAGAATACCCGCTACGACGAATGGGCAAGCCGCCAGGACGGCGCCTCTCTGATCAGCCGGCTGCTTTTTGAGGAAGCGACGGACATCAACTTCTATGTCGGCAGGGCAGTCAACCCTGCGCACCAGAATCCCAATCTTCCGATCAATTTCAACATCAAAATGAACCTGGTGCAGGAGCTTTTGGAAGCCCTCAAAAAGATGGGCAAACGCATCAAGCTCAGTTACTTCTGAGCCCTCTGAGGAGAATGAAGATACAACGTCCGGGCGCAGGCCCGGGCAGGAAACTGAAAAGGATGAACAGTCATGCAAATGTTTGATACCAAGGTTCAGGTTCTCAAATACAAGGTTCTGCGGGAAGTGGCCCGCCATGCGTGGAATGACACCCTTCTTGAACATGTGGTGGATATTCCCAAAGCTATCGTTCCCGGCAAGGTGCCTACCATGCGCTGCTGCGTGTACAAGGAACGAGCCATCCTCGGTGAGCGGGTCAAGCTGGCGATGGGGGGCGGAAACAGCAACAACATCATCCAGGTGATCGACATCGCCTGTGATGACTGCCCGGCCGTGGGCTATCAGGTGACCGATTCCTGCCGCGGGTGTCTGGCCCACCGCTGCGAGGAGGCCTGCCGCAAGGGAGCCATCTCCTTTGACCATCATCACGAGGCACACATCGACAAGACGAAGTGTGTGGAGTGCGGCATGTGTGCCAAGGTCTGTCCCTACAGCGCCATTGTAAACCGCAAGCGGCCCTGCCAGGTCGCCTGCAAGATCAAGGCCATCTCCATCAATGAGGACAATGCGGCCAAGATCGATGACGAGAAGTGCATCCAGTGCGGCGCCTGCGTGTACCAGTGTCCCTTTGGCGCAATCACTGACCGGTCCTTTATCCTCAATGTGATCGACATGATCAAAAAGAGCGATGAGAACCGGAAATACAAGGTCTATGCTCTTGTGGCCCCCTCCATTGCCAGCCAGATGGTGTATGCCAAGCTCGGCCAGGTGATCAGCGGGATCAAGGCTCTGGGCTTCTTTACTGTCATCGAGGCGGCGCTGGGAGCGGACATGGTGGCACAGACGGAATCTCAGGAACTGGTCGAAAAGGGCTTCCTGACCAGTTCCTGCTGTCCCGCCTTTGTCCGGTATGTCAGGACCGCCTTCCCGCAGCTTCAGGAGCACATCTCTCACAATTTCTCGCCCATGGGTGCCATCGCCAAATACATCAAGGAGCACGACCAGGGTGCCAAGATCGTCTTCATCGGACCCTGCACGGCAAAGAAGGCGGAAGTCCAGCTGGAGCATGTCAAGCCCTATGTAGATGCCGCCATCACCTTTGAGGAGCTGCAGGCATTGTTTGACAGCCGTGACCTTGACCTGCACTCGATGGAGGAGGATGTTCTGGACAACGCCTCTTACTTTGGACGCATTTTTGCCCGCAGCGGCGGACTGTCCGATGCGGTGGCGGAAGGCCTCAAGGAACAGGAGATCACCGATTTTGATCTGAAGGCCTGCGTCTGCGACGGCATCGAGGAATGCCGCACAGCACTGCTCAAAAAGAGCAAGAATATGCTGGATGCCAACTTCATCGAAGGCATGGCGTGCGTGGGCGGATGCATCGGCGGTGCCGGATGCCTGACCCATGGAGACCGGAACAAGGCTGCGGTGGACAAGTATGGCCACGAAGCCATGGAAAAGACCATCAGCGACGCGGTTTCTGTTCTGAAGTCCATCTGATCTGAAGGGCTCCTTCTTCTCATGACTCTGAAAAACTGATTTTTCTTCGCCGCAAGCGAAGGGCAACCGTCCTCCAATCCCCAGTCTGTGAACCCCATGGGCTGGCGGAGCGGAGGATTTTTCATTGAGACGCGGCCCGAACATCCCCCGGCCCAGCTGCACCGGCCGGCTCGTTCAGAAACAGAAACGGGAGTGACCTCAACAGCATTAGGGAGAATACTTTATCAACAGATTCACAGGCAAAACGTGACATTCATCTCCGGGTATTTGCAAATGGACCTCTGGCTCTTACCCGGCCTCATATCGGCCCTCGGACAGGATTCTCCAGGATCGGGAGCTTGGGAGAATCAAAAAACGACAGCCGGTGAAGCCATGACTGTCACGATTTTAATTGGACTTCTTTGAGTCCAGGTTATGCTGTGGGGATTGTAAATATCAGTAGCAGAGTGTGGTAAAAAAGCCTCCTTTGTTATACTACCTGGCTATACGGCAGTAACAAAGGAGGCATCCATATGGAGTGTGACAGCTTGACACATATGCGATGGATAAGAGTATATACTGGAGAAATCCCATGGGTGGCTATACAAATACAAAATGTGAAATATCACCGGGAAATGTACATAATGCCTGATCCATATACCCGAATGCTGCGGTTCGATTAACCTGCTGTTTCGATTCTGTTGGATGTTTGAAAGAGAACTCTGATATGGACATCCGACAAACGCAAAAAGAAACGACAGCACCATGTGGGCAGGGAACACCTTTGTGTCAACAACTGCCGAAGAAGACGTGAAAACGATCCAGAAGCACGTGAAAAAGTAACACAGGGAATCGAATGGCGAAGAAAAAAGCAGATAGATTCACTTGAGCAGGGCATATGGCAGCTTTCGCATAACCTTTCAGGCAGGTATGCAATTGCCATTACAGGAATTCATCCAACCATTCGGCTCAGTCGGAAGCCATGACTTTTGAGAGAGCCTCGTCAATGGCACGGGCAGCCACTTTTCCTGCACCCATGGCGGAGATGACGGTAGCGGCACCCGTCACAGCGTCACCACCGGCATATACCCGATCACGGGAGGTCAAACCATCCTCATTGATAATCAGGCCACCGCGGCGGTTGACATCCAGTCCCTTGGTAGTGTTTTTGATCAGAGGATTCGGGCTGGTGCCGATGGACACCACCACCGTATCCACATCCAGGACAAATTCACTGCCCGGGATTTCCACGGGGCGGCGACGTCCGCTGGCATCCGGCGCACCCAGTTCCATCTTGATGCAGCGGATGGCCTTCACGAATCCGTTCATGGGATCCCTGGGATTCTCTGGGTTCTGATATCCCAGGATCTCTACAGGATTGCACAGCAGACGGAAATCGATTCCTTCCTCCTGAGCGTGCTCCACCTCTTCTAGACGTGCGGGCAGTTCTTCCATGGAGCGGCGGTAAACGATGTACACTTTTTCCGCACCCAGACGAAGAGCTGTCCGGGCCGCATCCATGGCCACGTTGCCGCCGCCGATGACCGCAACGCGTCCGCCCTTCATGATGGGGGTATGGGGATGGTCCAGATAGGCTTTCATCAGGTTGGAGCGGGTAAGGAACTCATTGGCAGAATAGACGCCCTTAAGCGCTTCGCCCGGAATGTTCATGAAGTTGGGCAGTCCGGCGCCGGACCCGATGAAGACAGCCTCAAAACCCATCTCAAAGAGCTCGTCAACGGTCAGGGTCTTGCCGATGATCACATTGGTTTCCACCTGCACGCCAAGTTCCTTCAGGGTTTCCACCTCGCGTGCCACAATGGTCTTGGGAAGACGGAATTCAGGAATTCCATAGACCAGAACGCCTCCGGCGGTATGGAGTGCTTCATAGATGGTGACGGCATACCCTTTCTTTGCCAGATCACCAGCGCAGGTCAGACCGGAGGGACCGGCACCCACCACGGCCACTCGATGGCCATTGGGAGCGGGAGGTGTTGCGCTGCCTTCAGCATGCGCATTGTGCAAGTCGGCGACAAAGCGCTCCAGTCGTCCGATGCCCACCGGTTCCATCTTCGCGCGCACCCGCAGCGTGCACTGGGATTCGCACTGGGTTTCCTGGGGACAGACTCTGCCGCAGACAGCGGGAAGGGAAGAACTCCTGCTGATGATCTGGTAGGCTTCTTCGAACCTGCCCTGCTTGACTTCCGTAATGAAATCGGGAATGTCGATATTGACCGGACAACCGCTCACGCAGGGACGGTTCCTGCAGTTCAGACACCGCTGGGCTTCCTCCATGGCAATCTCCATGGTGTAGCCCAAGGCCACTTCGCTGAAATTGTGTGCGCGAACCTCCGGTGCCTGGGTCGGCATCTCATGTTTCTTCGGATTGACAGCCATTGTGATCTCCCTCCCTTATGCTTTTCTGAAAAGATTGCAGGCGTCTTCGTAGGCATGGCGCTCATACTCGGCGTACATGCGGCCGCGGCTCATGGCTTCATCGAAATCGATCTCGTAACCGTTGAAGTCGGGACCTTCGACACAGGCGAATTTGGTCACCCGCTTGCCGTCCTGAACGAGGGTAATCCTGCAGCCGCCGCACATCCCGGTACCATCGATCATGATGGGGTTCATGCTGACTGTCACCGGAACATTGAAAGGCTTGGCCGTGGCCACGACAAACTTCATCATGATCAGCGGCCCGATGGTGATGATCATGTCAAACTGGCGGCCCGCTTCCAGCATTTCCTTCAGAGGAACGGTCACATTGCCGTGACGCCCGTAGGAACCGTCATCTGTCATGACGATCAGTTCATTCGAAATGGCCCGGAATTCCTCCTCAAGAATCAGCAGGTCCTTGTTGCGGAAACCGATGATGCTGGTGACCTCGGCACCCAGACGATGGAATTCCTCTGCCACGGGCATGGCGATGGCACAGCCTGCACCGCCGCCGATGACGCAAACCTTCCGGATGCCTTCGGTATGGGTAGGTACACCCAGAGGGCCCACAAAATCCTGGAGAAAATCGCCGGCTTCCTTGTGGTTGAGCATCTCGGTGGTCGCACCCACAACCTGATAGATCACCTTGACGGTGCCTTCTTCAGGGTTGGTTCCTGCAACGGTCAGGGGAATGCGCTCGCCGTCCTCGTTGACGCGCAGGATGATGAACTGTCCGGGACGGGCCTTTCTGGCCACCAGCGGTGCTTCGACTTCAATCTGAGTCACGGCAGGGTTGAGAATCCTCTTCCTGACAATTTTGTACATGTTTTCACTCCATTCTGTTGATGAATCGCCGGATTGCGCAGAGCCGGCCTGTGAAGGAAAAAGTGCAATGCAGGGATTCTAGATGATTTGAAGGAGAATGTAAAGGTCCTCCGGTGAAAACAATCCTTTTTCACAGCATTTTCACGACGGAATGCGGGAAAACTCCCATCATCCACCGGATGTGTGTCTGAATCATGCGTGCCTGCGCCACTGTCCATCCGGCAAAGCGCTTGCTATTCTTCACCTTTTGTTCTATATTGATGTTCTGAGAATTCCCCGCTTCAGGCATTTTTCGCCCCAGGGCGTGCGGTCAGAGAACGCCGGTTTTGCAAGGACAGGAAGAGGAGAGGAAAACATGATGAACGATAGATCGCTGACAGTTCTTGAATATAAAAAAATCATCCGGATGCTTACAGAGCTGTGCGTGTCCGACAGCGGAAAAAAGCTGGCACTGGCACAGTGCCCCGAGTCCCATCCTGCCCAGGTCCGTTTGCTCCAGAAGGAGACGGAGGAAGCGGAGTCGATCATGACACGCAGGGGAGGAAGTCCGATACTGTTTTTCAAGGATGTACGCGATTCACTGAAGCTCAGCCGCATCGGAGCCACCCTGAACCCCAAGGCGCTGCTGGATGTGGCAGGCGTTTTGCGGGCCTCCAAAGCCCTCAAGGATGCCCTTCGCCGCCAGGATGAGGACAACGAGGCTTCTCCTGGCATCCTGGAAACGGAGGCGGAGGGGCTTCTGACTCAGAAAGACCTGCTCGCTGAGATCGAGGAAGCCATTTTGAGCGAGGAGGAGATCGCCGACAGGGCCAGCTCCGAACTCTATGACATCCGCAGAAAGAAACGCAGCTGCAATGACCGGGTGCGTGACAAGCTCAACAGCATGATCCACAGCGCCTCTTTTCAGAAGTACCTGCAGGATCCCATTGTGACCGTCAGATCTGATCGGTACGTTCTGCCGGTCCGCCAGGAATACCGTTCCATGGTTCCGGGTATCGTGCATGACCAGTCGGCAAGCGGCGCCACCGTGTATATCGAGCCCACCTCCGTGGTAGAGATCGGCAATGAGCTCAAGGCGCTCATTGCCGCAGAAAAAGCAGAGATCGAACGAATCCTGCTCAAGCTGTCCGCGGAGATTGCCCCGCATTCGGAAGAGATTGAGACCAACCTGGACATCCTGTCCCATCAGGACTTCGTGTTTGCCCGGGCCGCCCTGGCCAGACAGATGCATGCGGTGGCCCCTAAAATCAATGACGAAGGACGCATCCGGATCGTGAAGGGCCGGCATCCTCTCATCGATCCCGCTCAGGTGGTTCCTCTTGACATCCGGCTGGGCGACGGCTTCCGGGCACTGGTGATCACCGGCCCAAACACCGGCGGCAAGACTGTGACCCTCAAGACAACAGGACTGTTCTGCGCCATGGCTCAGGCAGGCCTGTTTGTGCCGGCGGACTACGGAACGGAGCTTCCGGTTTACGACGAAATATTTGCGGACATCGGGGATGAGCAGTCCATCGAGCAGTCCCTGTCCACCTTTTCCGGGCACATGAAGAACATCGTAGGCATTCTGCAGTCGGTGACCCCCAAATCCCTGGTGCTTTTTGATGAACTGGGCGCAGGCACGGATCCCACGGAAGGCGCGGCACTTGCCCAGGCCATCATCAAGACCCTCCTTGAAAAGGGCGTTAGCCTGATGGCCACCACCCATTACAGCGAACTCAAGGCTTTTGCCATGACCACGCAGCAGGTGGAAAACGCCTCCGTGGAGTTTGATGTCACCACTCTGAGGCCCACCTACCATCTGCTCATCGGGGTTCCCGGCAAAAGCAACGCTTTTGAGATTTCCGAAAAACTGGGCCTTCCTGAGAGCATCATCGCCAAGGCAAGGGAGATGCTTTCTGGCGACCAGGTTCGCTTTGAGGATGTGCTGGCCAATGCGGAGTACCACCGCCAGCTGGCTGAAAAAGAGCGTCAGCTGGCCGAAGAGGCCCGGGAAGAAATGATGCGCCTGCGCAACCAGGCGGACAGCGAACGCAAGAAGCTGGAAACCCAGCGCGAGAACATCATCAAAAAAGCCCGGACCGAAGCTACCCGAATCGTGGAAGGCGCCCGGCACGATGCCGACACCCTCGTGGATGAACTGCGCAGAATGAAAAAAAACGGCCAGCTGGCCGAGCATGAGATTCAGAAGGTAAAAAAAGGGTTGGATGAGGCGGCGGACAAGGCGCGCTTTACAGAGGAGGAACGTGCCCCCGGGGAGCCTCTTGTGAGTGTCAGTCCGGGAGACGTGGTGCATGTGGTCAGCATGGATACGGATGCCACGGTGATCTCCGAGCCGGATGCCAAGGGCATGGTCCAGCTGAAGGCAGGCATGATGAAAATGCGCGCCAGACTGTCTGACCTGAGGAGCCTGACGGCGGGGGAAAAGAATGCCCGCAAAGAAAAGGAGAAGAAGGAGCGACGCACAGGCGCTGCACCCACCCGGATTGATGTGACCACCCGCCAGGTCCGCCAGGAAATTGACCTGCGGGGCCTCGCCCTGGATGAGGCCATCCCGGAGGTGCAGAAATTCCTCGACGATGCCATGATTTCCTCTCTGGGAGAAGTCTGTATCATTCACGGAAACGGCACCGGCGTGCTGCGGCAGGGGATTGCGGAACTGCTGCGTCGTCACCCGGCAGTCCGCGACTTCCGGAAAGGACGCTATGGTGAAGGGGAAACCGGCGTGACCATCGTTACTCTGAAATAGTCTTCCGGGTTCGGAACTTTGCTCAGGCGCACAGTCCAAATCAAAAACGCTGTTCCGGAATGACTCCTTAGTGAGAATCAGTCTCATCTGTCCGATGCTGCTCACGACGGGATCTGAAGGAAAAACCAACATCATTCAGAAGTCAGGGCTTACGGTCGAGTCTGAAGAATAAACGAACTGACTATATACCCGTGGCTCTCTTTTATGGGCTGCGGGTTTTTTATGTATGTGAACATGGAAAAACCGTATTTGCAAAAGGGTAGAGGAGCACGAACTGGATGTGGCAGTTTTCAAAAAAAGATGATGTATGTACTCTTGAAATCCTGTTTTGTTGCAAGTGCAGCTGAGGGCAGTGTACGGCATGAACAGAGAAGCTGTAACATCTGTCGGGATTGATGACAATCAACTGTACTGGTTGTTTTAACGGTATTTGTATGTTTCCGATCACAGCAGTCTGGTTGAAATGTTTCCTCATTCGAGTGACATCCATGTTGTTGCCTCGGGGCATATCGAGCAGCCTGTCCGTTAGCATCGAAAACGGAGTCAAACCGGACATGCTTTCTGGCCTGTACTCAGCACGATAAGAACAAGATTTTATTGTTTTCAACCATGCTTTTCTCTGATATACTTTATGCAGTATTTTACCCCGAGACAGCCGCTCTGGCTGCCTCTTGAGAACGAAGGGAGGAATCAGTCTGTGGCAGTAACCCAGACATTCAAGGGTGGTATACATCCCCGGGAGGTCGGAAACGGAAAGAGTGCATCCCAGTCTCAGACGATTGTCAATGTCACATCACCTGCAAGGGTCACCATTCCCATGTCCATGCATGTGGGCGCACCGGCCAAGTGCTGTGTGAAGGTCGGACAGAACGTGAGTCTTGGACAACTCATCGGGGAAGCACAGGGCTTCATTTCCGCACCGGTACATGCGTCAGTATCCGGTAAGGTGATTGCCCTTACGACGGCACCCCTTGCAAGTGGAAAGACCTGCCCCGCCGTCGTGATCGAAAACGATTTTCTGGATACGTGGGACGAAAACTGCAAACCCTATCCGGAAACGCCTGAGGGCATTGTAGAGGCAGCCAAGAACTGTGGAGTGGTTGGTATAGGCGGAGCTGCCTTCCCCACACATGTCAAGCTGAATACTACCTCCCTTGACCCAAAGCCGGATACCCTTGTGGTGAATGGCAGCGAGTGCGAGCCTTACCTCACCAGTGACCACAGGATCATGGTGGAATGTGCAGCGGAGGTCGCCGACGGCATCCGGCTGGCCATGAAGGCCTCCGGCTGTACCAGCGCCTATGTCGGCATTGAGGACAACAAGATGGACGCGGTGGAGGCGCTCAAAGCCCAGGCCGGTTCCGATTTCGAGGTGGTGGCGCTGCCCGCTAAATATCCCCAGGGCTTTGAAAAGATGCTGATCTATGCCCTGACAGGACGTCGCGTTCCCAACGGCGCACTGCCTTCTGCAGCCAAATGCGTGACCATGAACGTGGGAACCTGCCTGGCACTCTCCCAAGCGGTGAGAAGCGGCCGTCCCTTGATTGACCGCGTGGTGACGGTCAACGGACGGGTCGGCAATCCCGGCAATTTCCGCGTTCGCATCGGCATGCCCCTCATGGACCTGCTCGATTTGGCAGGCGGCGTGAACAAGGAAACCCGGAAACTGATTATCGGCGGCGCCATGATGGGAACCGCGGTACCGAAAGCAAATCTGTATGTCACCAAGAATTTCGGCGGCGTTGTCGCGCTGGCCGATGAAGGACTTTCTCCGAAAGAGACCGCCTGCATCCGCTGCGGACGCTGCCTGAGAGCCTGCCCAATGCGGCTGATGCCCACCACCATCGACGCCTATGTCCGCCGTGCGGATTATGACGGTGCGATTGCTGCAGGCGCGCTCAACTGCATGGAATGCGGAAGCTGCACCTATGTGTGCCCTGCAAAACGGGAACTGACTCAGAGCATCCGGATGGCCAAGCTGGTTGCCCGGTCCAAGAAGTAAGTCGTTACGGAGGGAGTATAGAATGTCTTCTTATATTATTTCATCATCTCCACACCTGCGTGATGATGTCAGCACCAAAAGCATCATGCAGGATGTATGTATCGCCCTGGCACCGGCTTCCATCGCCGGCGTGCTGTTCTTTGGATACCGCTCCGCGGTGATCATTGCACTGTCGATTCTCGCTGCAGTGCTCAGTGAGAAGTTCTACTGCAAGGTCAGCCATATTCCCGATACGACGGGAGACTTCAGTGCGGTGGTCACGGGACTCCTGCTGGCCCTGAATCTGCCGTCCACAGCACCTTTCTGGATGCCGGTGGTGGGCAGCATCGTGGCCATCCTGCTGTGCAAAATGATCTTCGGCGGTATCGGACAGAACTTCGTCAACCCGGCTCTGGCCGGACGCGCCATCCTGTCCCTGTCCTGGGCGCAGCAGATGACCACTTTTGCCAATCCCGCCTTCTTCAACCTGGCCGGAGTGGATACCGTAGCGAGCGCCACCCCCATTCCCGCGGGCGTGGCGGGGAACTATTCCCTGGCACAGGTGTTTCTGGGCAGCATCCCCGGAACCATCGGCGAGACCTGCAAGCTGGCACTGCTCATCGGAGCGGCCTACCTGTTCGTCCGCCAGGTCATTTCATGGCACATCCCTGCAGCCTTTATTGGCTCCTTCGCCGTGTGCTACCTGATTGCCACCGGATTCAGCATCCAGGAGACGATGTATCAGATTCTGACCGGCGGACTGATCCTGGGAGCCTTCTTCATGGCGACGGATTACAGCACATCTCCTACCACGGACCTTGGCAAGATCCTGTTCGGACTTGGCTGCGGCCTGCTCCTGTTTGTGTTCAGGTACTGTAAGAGCGTCAAGGCCGAATGGTGCTCCTTCGCGATCCTGCTCATGAATGTCGTATCTCCGCTGATTGAGCGTGTGACTGGCATCAAGAACTTCGGGGAGGTCGGAAAAGCATGAACAATCCCATCATCAAACTCGGTATTCGTCTCTTCATGTTCTGCCTTGTGGCCGCTGTAGCGCTGGCCATTACCAATGAAGTGACGAAAGGACCCATTGCCCAGCGCGCTCTGGAAACCCAGATGGCCGCACTCAAGAAGGTCATGCCTGACGGAGAATATGAAGAAAGTACCTTCGAGGGTGAACTCCCCGAAGGAAGCGAACTGGATGCCATCTATATCTCCAAAAACCATGACGGCAGCCTTATGGGTTATGCGCTCGTCACTTCGCCCAACGGTTACGGCGGAGAAATTCCCATTACCATCGGCGTCAGCAATGGCGGCTATGTGACACAGGTACATGTGGGTGCCCTGCAGGAGACCGCAGGTCTGGGATCCAAGGTCGGTGAGGACGCTTTCCTGGACCAGTTCATCGGCATTCCTGCGGATGACGACACCCTCCGCAGCGATGTGGACTTGATCTCCGGCGCTTCCATCTCCTCCGGTGCATTCCTCAATGCGACCGAACAGGTCTTCGCCTATACGGAGAATGTACTGGGCATCAAGCCTGCTCCCGGAAACAAGGAAGATATCCTGGCAGCCTACAATGCGGCCAACGGTGTCAGCGAAGAACCGGTCATTTCCACCGCAGAGTACAGTGTAACAGGATTTGGCGACCTCAAGGTGGAGGTTGCCCTGGATCAGAATGGCGTCATCTCCTCTGTGAAGGTCACCGAACACAATGAAACCGATGGCATCGGAAAGGCTCTGATCGATGACCAGTCCGTCTTTGATGCGCTGGTCGGAAAGAACATCAGCGATGCCGCAATCGATGTGCGGGCTGGCGCCACCCTCACCAGCAATGCCATCAATGACGCACTGAGCCAGGCAAAAGCGGCATTCACGGGCGGGGCGGAAGGTTCTTCCACCGTATATGACGTGACTGGCTTTGCGCCCATGAAAGTGGATGTAAAGACGGATGCCGACGGCAAGATCGTCAGCGTCGAGGTGGTTGAACATACGGAGACGGAAGGCATCGGCGCCGCTCTGATTGCGGACAAGAACATCTTTGACGCACTTGTCGGACAGGACATCAAGTCCGCCCAGATCGATGTGCGTGCAGGCGCCACCCTCACCAGCAATGCCATCAATGAAGCACTCAAAATGGCCGCCAAGAGCGGAGAAGGCGCTTCCGCTTTGCCGGCAGGCGATCCCATCACCGTCAAGGGACTCAACAAGTTCACCGTTTACATCGATGTCCAGGATGGAAAGATTGCCTCCATCAGTGTACCGTCCCATTCTGAAACCCCCGGACTGGGCGCGGACCTGTTGACTGAGGATGCCCTCTCGACACTGGTAGGCCAGAAAATCGATGAAGCTCATGTGGACGCCAAAACCGGAGTGACCCTGACTGTCGATGCCCTTCAAAGGGCTCTGAATGTGGCAGCACAGGTCAACGGCTTTGAGGTCCAGGAAGAAGCCAAGACTGAAGAAGCCAAGACTGAAGAAGCCAAGACTGAAGAAGCCAAGACTGAAGAAGCCAAGACTGAAGA
>OMRS01000292.1 GCA_900313545.1 uncultured Eubacteriales bacterium
CTGTTTTCCTCGTCCAACGGAGGACTTTTGGATTCGGCCAGACTCCTGATTCGGGGACTCGGGGGAATGCTGTGCGTGATGCTTCCCCTCATGCTGCTTGCAAGCGGTGTGGTTCTCGTCTTTTTTGGACGCAGCCTGGTGCCGCGCCGTACGCTGGCGTGTTCCATCGTCATTTTTGTCCTGGTGGAAACGGGACTGACCCTGATGACCGCCAAGGACATTCAGGTCAGCCTCACCGGGACAGGCAGGGAAATGGGCTTTTTCTCCTTTGCCGGAGAAGCCTATTCCCTGGGCAACCTGGCCACCAGGGGCGGCGGACTCATCGGCGCGCTGCCGGGGTATCCGCTGTTCCGCCTGCTGGATGTGTGGGGCTCCCTTGTCGTTGTGGCCTTTGGTATTCTGGGCGCGGTGATGGTCATGACCGGCCTGTCCTTTACCAATGTGGGGGATGAGGCGGCGGAAAAGGCTGTCGGTCTGCGGGAGCGCATTGCTCAGCGTCTGGCGGAGCGGAAGGCCCTGCGGGAGGAGGATGATGACTTCCTTTATCACGAGGAGGACGAAGAAGAACCCGAGGAGGAGGCGCCCGCCCCTGTCAGGCAGGAACCGCAGCAGGCACCCAGGGGCAAAAAGCCCCGTCAGCCGGAGGCGGTGCAGGAAGCCCCAAAGCCCCGTGAAGAGGAAAGCGGGGAGCCTGCCCCGGAAACGAAGCCCGCTCTCCGGCCAAAGAAGAAAAAGAAGGCACAGACGGTGGAAGCTCCCCGGGAAAATCCCGCCCCGCCGGCCCTCAGGCCGGTTCCCGCCTTCGGGGAGCAGCATGATCTCTATATCGAAAGGGACAATGAGTTCTATCCCGGGGAAAACGGGGAACAGAAACAGCCCGGCTTTACCCGGGAAGAGGCGGAGTACGCCTTCTATCACGGCATGAATGCCCATCCCGGACAGGACGGCGGGACGACGGCGGAAGCCGCCGCGGCAGCCGGGGCGGCTGCGGCCCTGACGGGCGCGGCGGTGAGCAGCTACCAGGGCAGGACCACACTGGCCAGGGATGCCGAGGAGAACTGGGCGGACCGGGCCCTCTCCTCGGAGAGGACGGACTGGAGCCGCGCAGGCGGAAGCTTCGCGGCAGATCCGGAGCCGAAACAGGAAAACAGGTCCTGGACGGAGCCGGAAAGGGAGGCCCCCGGTCCCGCTGTGCAGCCGGAGCCCGCGAAGCCGGCCCAGGAGGTCTGGAGGGCGCCGCAGAGCACCCTTGCCCAGGATGCCGTGGACGATGCGGGGGGAGAGAAGGTCTGGACGGGTCCGGAGGAGGCCGATCTGGCGCCGCCCGTGTTCTCATCCGCTCCGGAACCCGCGGAAACCCACCGCAGGCGCCGGGAACGGAGCCAGATCCGCCCGGCGGCCGCCGCCCCGGACACCTCCGGGACGTGGACGCCGCAGGATGGCCCTGTCACAGGCGCTCCCGGCTTCCAGTCGGCCCGGAACCCGCAGGAGATCTCCGCTTCTGAACTCGGGACTGTGGAACCCTCCCCCGCGGATCCTCCCCTGGGCGGGAGAACGCAGGAGCCCTGGGACCGGGAGGAGGTGCCCGTCTCCGACAGCCCGGAAACCGGGGACCTGGAGGAGGCTTCTGCTCCCTGGGAGGGCGAGGACGCCGGGATGGAATCCGGGGAGAGCGGGGCATCCGAAGCCCTGCAGGAAGCCGGGGCGCGGCCTGAGTCCCGCGCTCCCGGGATCATCACGATTCCCATGGAGCCGGTACCCGGCGCCCGGGAAGACCGGGGCATGGTGCAGCTGAGGGATCAGCGGATCGACGCCGCGCCCCTTGTCCGCCCGGACAAGCCGAAGGACCAGGAGATCCCGCTCCCGCCGCCCTATACGCCGCCGCCGCTTGACATGCTGTCCACCCGCAGCGCCGAGCCGGATCCGGACCAGGCCAAACGGGACGAGGAAGGCGGCGCAAAGCTGATCCAGACCCTGAGCTCCTTTGGCGTCAATGCAAAACTGCTCACCTGCACCCATGGCCCTGCCATCACGAGGTATGAGCTGCAGCCCGCCGCCGGCGTGAAGGTGTCCCGGATCGTCAACCTGGTGGACGACATCGCCCTCAACATGGCCAGCGACGGGGTGCGCATCGAGGCGCCCATCCCCGGCAAGGCCGCGGTGGGCATCGAGATTCCCAACCGGAAGATCGAGATGGTGGGACTGCGCTCGGTGCTGGACACGCCCGAAATGGCCAGACAGAAGAGCCCCACGGTGGTGGCCCTGGGCAAGGGCATCAGCGGCGGCCCGGTGCTGTGTGACCTGGCCAAGATGCCCCACATGCTGATTGCCGGCGCCACGGGTTCCGGCAAGTCCGTGTGCATCAACACCATCATCCAGTCCATCATTTACCGGGCGACCCCGGAACAGGTCCGCCTCATTCTGGTCGACCCGAAGGTGGTGGAACTGTCCGTCTACAACGGCATTCCCCATCTGATGATTCCCGTGGTGACGGATCCCAAGAAGGCCTCTGCGGCCCTGGCATGGGCCGTGGCCGAGATGGACCGCCGCTACAAGCGCTTTGAGAGCATGCGGGTGCGGGACATCGCGGGGTACAACAACGCCATCGGGCCGGATGAGCGGCCCATGCCCAAGCTGATTGTCATCATCGACGAGCTGGCCGACCTGATGATGGTAGCCCCCGGCGAGGTGGAGGACAGCATCTGCCGTCTTGCCCAGCTGGCCCGTGCTGCAGGCATCCACCTGGTGATCGCCACCCAGCGTCCCTCGGTCAACGTCATCACCGGCGTCATCAAGGCGAACATTCCCAGCCGTATCGCCTTTGCCGTCTCCTCTCAGATCGACAGCCGCACCATCCTGGACAGCAGCGGTGCGGAAAAACTGCTCGGAAAGGGCGACATGCTCTATTCGCCCCAGGGCATGAACAAGCCCCAGCGCGTCCAGGGCTGCTTTGTCACCGACGATGAGGTCCAGAACATCGTGGAGTACCTCACGCGGAATCATCAGGCGCAGTATGACAACGCCGCCAGCAAGGAGATCGAGACCAGCATGGAGACGGAGGAGCGCTCCCAGGAGGCGGCACAGGAGGTGGATGCCTCCGACCGGGGGGATGAGCTCCTGGAGAAGGCCATCGACCTGGCTGTGGAGGCCGGACAGATCTCCATCAGCATGCTTCAGCGCAAGCTGCGTATCGGATATGCCCGGGCCGGACGGCTGGTGGATGACATGACGGAGCGGGGAATTGCCGCCGCCGCAGAGGGTACCAAGCCCCGTGCCGTGCAGATCAGCAGAGAGGAATGGCAGCGGCTCAAGGAAAACGGCTATGCCTGAGGCCGGCTGAGACTGCCGGGTGGAACTGCCCCGGCTGCAGGCGCCCTGTCCGGAAGCTCTTCGCCGAAGAGGAAGCGGATCGTTCGGAAAGACCGGACCCGAACCTGCCCGTACAGAACCGGACAACGGAGGCCGCGGATGCGGCCTTCAGGGGGCTCCCAAAGCTCCTGTGAACTACCAAAGAGCCCGGCTGCCCTCACGGCGGCCGGGATCTTCGTCGTATTATGGAGCGGACATTGGCCAATATCGTGACACGGCGGGACAGACGGATGAACCGGTTTGAAGAAATAAAGTGACTATGCGATTACCTCTATGATAGACTATACTATCACTTGCTTTTTTTGATGGGTTGCAGGCCTGCCGGACTGTCAGATGACAAATTATATGAGTCTGATTTTGCACATTATTTGAGTCTTGGAGGGAAGCAGTCATCACACAATACACCAAATGGA
>OMRS01000310.1 GCA_900313545.1 uncultured Eubacteriales bacterium
AGCTCCGCCTGGATGCCGTGCTTCTGTGCCCACTCAAGATAGAGCTTTTCCTGCAGGCTGGCTTTATTGACGCCGATGCGTTTCCCGTTCAGCAGGGAGGGGTCATCCGGGGTGATCCCATGGTTGCCGGGCGCGATGAACAGATAGTATTCCTCCGTTCCCATGGGGGAATTGGGATAGGATATGAATTCCTCGCGTTCGGGAAGATAGGAGACCTCGCTGAGCAGGTCGATCTCGCCGTTTTCAAGTTTCTGCAGGAGCGTGGACCACCCGCCGCTGACGTACTCATAGTCCCAGCCGGTATAGGCGGCGAGCTTGAGCTGGTATTCATAGGCATAGCCGGAGCGGCGGCCGGTGTTCGGGTCCATAATGTTGAAGGAGGAATCGTACCAGCCGACACGGACGGTTTTCCTGGAGGATTCCCCAAGGGCACACAGGGGCAGGAAGAGCATCCAGAGTAGCAGGACAAGGCCCAGCAGCGCGGAAAGAGAGCGCTGCACGAATGGGAGAGTAGCTCTTTGGTTCATGCTGACCTCCTAGGCGCACGAAAAAACAGAAACCGGGAGAAAACACCCATCGTGAATGTTCATAAAAAGTATACCATATATTATGGGCATGCTTCCAGACTGCTTTTTCCATCTCCTTGCCGAAAGGGGCGAATTTCGCGGGCCGGTAACTGTGAAAAGTGGCATAATCTCTTTGCCGCCGCCGCCAAAGGGGATGGAGCCCGCAGGAGAAAGCCGCGGGAAGCACCGGGTTTCCGGTGCCCTCCCCGGCCGGGGAAAGCTCCTGCTTTCAGGCGGCAGGGGGCAGAAAACAGCCGGAGGTCCCGCACAGATGCCAGGCGGAGGAAAGCCGCGCGAGGGGCCCGGAGGGGACCGCGCCGGTTCCCCGCGCCTTTGCGTTGGCAAGGGGATGGCGGACCTCCCGGACTGCCGGTGGTTTACCGGGAATTCCCGCCGGAAGCGCATCGGGTGAATGAAGCAAAAGTATGGTGAAGAAATGGATAAAATCGGAAAACAGGGCTATAATTGTCCGGGATCATCCGGACAGGCGCCCCGGGGAGGGAAAACGGATTTTTCCGGAACCGGGACGGCCATGGCGACAGGCGGGGCGGGGAGAATTTCCCCGATGGTAAGATGAAGGAGGACGCTGCTGATGCATGCCATACACGCGAACATTCATTCCATTCGTACGAAATTCACGCTGCTGACGCTCGGCGCGGTCCTTGTGACATTGAGCATTGCCACGGTCATTGCCATGATTTCCATCGTAAAACTGGGCAGAAAAGATGCGGAGCAGATGATCCACCTGACGTGCACCACAGGCGCGCTGAACCTGGAATCCTATTTTAACAGCGTGGAGAATTCCGTGGAGATGGTCTCGAAGCTTGTGCAGGAAAGCTTAGAGGACATGCCCGACGAAGACCTGGAAAGCCACGTGGAGCGTACCCGCAGTCTCTTCGGAAATGTGGCGCGCAACACCAACGGCGTCCTCACGTATTATTACAGAATCGATCCGGACTTTTCCACGGCCGTCCCCGGATTCTGGTATGTGAAGCAGGGCGAAGGGGAGTTCCTTGAACACGAGGTGACGGACATCCGGACGTATGATACCCGGGACACCTCCGCACTGGTCTGGTTTACCGTTCCCAAAGCGACCGGAAGAAGCGCATGGCTTCCTCCCTATACGACGGAGAATCTGGCTGTCCGGGTGCTTTCCTACAACGTCCCGGTGATCTGGAAGGAACGGTTCGTCGGGGTGATCGGCATTGAAATCGATTATGGCACGCTGGAGCGGGAAGTGGGGAACCTCCGGGTGTTTGAGACGGGATACGCCTTTGTTCTGGATGCGGACTCAAAGGTGATCTGTCATCCGCGGACAGACAGCGTCACCGTGGAAAAGGAAAAGGAGGCCATCGCCGCGATGGACCGGGAATCTGAAGAGGACCATATCCGCTACAGATTTGAAGGCATGGAAAAGGAGGCGGTCTGGGTCCCGCTGAGCAATGGCATGCGCCTGGTTGTCACGGCATCGGTGTCTGAAATCGACAGCGTATGGAAGGGCATGATCAGAAACCTCATTTTCGCGTCCCTGGTCATTCTGGTGGCGGTGGGAGTGGTCACGATGCGCTTCACGGGCCGCCTTACCAGGCCGCTCCACGAACTGACCCTGGCGGCCAGAAAGGCGGACCAGGGCGATTATAAATTCGAGCTTGAATATGACAGCGACGATGAGGTGGGCGTTCTCATGCACACCTTCAAGGAGATGGCTGCCCATACCCAGCACCACATCAGCGATCTCAGCGAAAAGGCGTACGTGGATGCGTTGACCGGCGTGGGCAACAAAAGAGGGTACTCGTCCTGTATTCAGCAGCTTCAGGACCAGATTGACGATCCTGAGGAGATCCCCCGGTTCGCCTTCGGGGTATTTGACTGCGACAATCTGAAGCAGATCAATGATTCCCATGGACATGACAAGGGAGATGCCTATCTCAAAAATGCAAGCAGTCTGATTCGCCAGGTGTTTGAACCCTCTCCGGTATTCCGAATCGGAGGGGATGAATTTGCGGTCATTCTCCAGAACGAGGACCTGGCCAACCGGGAACAGCTGGTCAGGCGCTTCCGGGAGTCCGCCGCGCAGGTCAATGAAAACGCCCGGGCCCCCTGGGAAAAGGTGTGTGTCGCTGTGGGGATTGCGGTCTATGATCCGCAGCGGGATACCTTTGCCATCGATGTGGCCAGGCGTGCCGACCAGCAGATGTATGAGAACAAAAGGCAGAGAAAGGAAACCCGGAAACCGGACAAAAGGAATGCCCGTGGCGCAGGGACGAAGGGACGCGGCAGGGCGCATGGCTGAGCGTGCGGAAAAACCCTTGACGGGAAGCACGGGTGCTGTGCCATAATGACATCATATTGAATGTCAGGAACATGCCCTCAAGGTCTCTCCCGGCCCGCAGTGCCGGGGAGGGATTCCATGACGCGAGGGGAAAGGATGCCGGGACAAGGGCTGTGCGGATCGCGTGCGGCGAATGGGCGGAGAAGCTTCGGTGCGGCCCTGATCCGGGAAATGCAAAGAAATTCTGTACCGTGAGGGATCGGATATGGAAAGATATTGTTTTTCTGAAGAGGAACGTTCCGTGCTTGAAAGCATGGAGGTTCCCTTTGCGGTGTTTCAGCTGGTGGACAACAGCATTGCCACGCTGGTTGTTTCCAGGGGCTTTTGCGAGCTGCATGGATCGGGAAACCTTGCCGCGGTCTATGCGGCCATGAATCATGACG
Source organism: uncultured Eubacteriales bacterium (assembly GCA_900313545.1). The sequence goes on from OMRS01000310.1 coordinate 3,282, forward strand.
CTTTCAGGTATGTGCACCCGGATGACGCGGCCAGGCTCGGCAACGACGTGACCGGTTTCATGAAGGAAGGGGAAAGGTTTGAATCCGTCTATCGCCTTAAAAAGAAGAACGAATCCGGGTACCTCATCATCCATGCCCATGGAAGGCATGTGATCACCCCGACAGGCGTTCGTCTTGCCCAGGTCTGGTATTCGGAGGAAGGGCCCTATGATGATGAGAAGCACGGCGGGAAACTCCCGCAGGAGGAATCACCTGCCAGCCTTCTTCATGAGGAGAGCATCCGGAGCATCAGCTATTACGACTATCTGACCGGTCTGCCGAGCATGACCTACTTCTTTGAACTGGCAGAAGCCAGCAAGGAGGCCATCCTGAAAAAGGGCGGGAATCCGGCCCTTCTGTACATGGATTTCAGCGGCATGAAGTTCTTCAACACGCGGCACGGGTTTGCGGAAGGGGACAGGCTGCTGCGCTCCTTTGCCAGAATCCTGATCAGCATCTTTGGCATGGAGTGCTGCTGCCGCATCGGCGCGGACCATTTTGCGGTCCAGACGGAAGGGACGGGCCTTGAAGAGAAGATCCAGAAGATGTTCGATGCATGCAGGGAAATGAACGGCGGGAACGTGCTCCCGCTGCATGTGGGCGTCTACCGGAGGCAGCCGGAGAAACTGCATACCAGCATCGCCTGCGACCGGGCCAAGCTGGCCTGCAGCGCGCTTCGGGGCAGGTACGGGATGGCGGTGAACTATTACAGCCAGATGGTCAGTGATGACGAAGAGAGAAAGCAGTACATCATCGAAAACATCGACAGGGCCATCGGGGAGGGATGGATCAGGGTCTATTACCAGGCCATCATCCGCGTGGCCAATGACAGGGTGTGCGATGAAGAGGCGCTCTCCCGATGGATCGATCCGGAAAGGGGATTCCTGTCTCCCGCCGATTTTATCCCTGCGCTGGAGGAAGCCAAGCTCATCTACAAACTCGACCTGTATGTCGTGGAACAGGTCATTGAAAAGCTCAAACAGATGGAGAAGGCGGGAATGTACCTGATTCCCCAGTCCGTCAACCTGTCCCGTTCGGATTTTGAGTGCTGCGACATCGTTGATGAAATCTGCCGCCGCATGGACGGGGCAGGCCTCGACCGTTCCCTTCTGACCATTGAGATCACGGAAAGTGTGATCGGCAGCGATTTCGAGTACATGAAGGCGCAGGTGGAGCGCTTCAGGAGCCTGGGCTTTCAGGTCTGGATGGATGACTTTGGCAGCGGGTACTCCTCGCTGGATGTGCTGCAGAGCCTCCGCTTTGACCTGATCAAGCTCGACATGCGGTTCATGCAGCAGTTTGACAGCAGCGACGAAGCAAAGGTCATCCTGACCGAACTGGACAAGATGGCTATCGGCCTGGGGGTCGAGACGGTCTGCGAGGGTGTTGAAAAAACCGAGCAGATCGAA
>OMRS01000311.1 GCA_900313545.1 uncultured Eubacteriales bacterium
AAGACTGGCTGGAGGAGTATTCCCCGCACACGCGGGGGTGATCCCGTTACCTCCCAGACTGTGTCATACTCGTCCTGGTATTCCCCGCACACGCGGGGGTGATCCTCTCTCGGAAAGGACAAAGCGCTACAGGCAGTATTGAACATTTCCCAGTTTGTGAGGGGGTGATTATACTATCTTTATTGGATGTGCATTCTGTAGTGCGAGAAATAACGATTATAGAATATGTAATTACTATTCTGCGCATATGGGAGGAAGGCACTTTCTGCTCCATATAAAAAGAGCCGCCTGTGATCTGTTGTCACAGACGACTCTTTATAAAAGAATCAGCGCAGGTGCTTGTCAACCATTTGCTCAAGCTGGGATGTTTGACCGGACCCAACGATCATACTATCCAGAATGATACCGTTTGAGTCCACCAGCAGATATCCGGGGACAGCCAGCGTGGGAACGGTGCTGTCTACATCCGCACAGCACCAGTAGTTTTGAAAACTGACACCGGCATTGTCCAGCTTCGCCTGACCATTTCGGATGGCATCCTGTTTTTCGGTTTCGATGTCGTTTTCTGACAGGCCGTTTTTGATATCAAATTCAATGCTGCTGTTATCCGTCATCAATCCAATGACTCCCAGGCCATCAGATGCGTAACTGTTGGCTATCTGCTGAATGGTCGGCATTTCTGCAGCACAGAAATCACACCAGCTGCCCCAGAACATAATCAGCGTGACCCGATTGTTTGAGAAAAGTTCCTGGCTTGATACGGGAGCATTTTCAAAGTCCGTTGTACTGAAGGCCAGGTGCACACCGGCACAGTGTGATTTTCTGTACTCCGTAAAAGCCTGTGCAGGGCTGAAAGAAGCATCAAAAAGGCTCTCCGGGTTTGCGGCCTGAGTCCCGTCCGGATACAGGTAATAGATGGTGCAGTTGTCTGGTTCGGGCGCAGGGAAAAGGGCATCGGATCCGTCAAAGGGGGCAATGATCAGCGTAGGATTGCCATCCGGCACATAACTGTCAAAGCTCTTCAGGGACTCCCGATCCGCATCGGCAACGAGGATGACATGGGATATGACAGGCGTCACCTCAGGGATGATCTGCTCCATCAGGCCAAAGTCATCGGAATTGACCACATACAGAGCGGTTCCCCATCCTCTGGAAAGGATTTCCTGGCTGCTGATGGGAGTGCCCTTGCTGGTGACGGTGCTGAAAGACAGGCTGCCGCCGGAAGCAGGCTGCGGCACGGACTGCTGTGCAGGCTGATCAGTTGATGGCGCGGGAGCTGTGTCAGGGGATGCACCGGTATCCGCTCCGGCATCTGTACCGGGCCCGGGAGCTTCGGCAGGTTCGCCTTGCCCCGCCGCCTGACCGTCGGTGAGGGAGGTGGCGATATCCACCAAATCGGAGGACATGGGATCGCCCATCACCTCGTCTGTCAGAAGGACGCCCTTGTCATTGAGGAAACAGGTGACGGGCTGGTCCGTGGCCAGTTTTGTGCCTTCGGGAAAAAAGAAAAGGCAGTCCTTCAGAATCTCGTCCTGGGCGACGAGGTCATTGTAATCGTCGAGGATGGAGCTGCGCTGTTCCTCCGTGGCCGGACGAACGAGAAGGGTATAGCGGTATCCCCAGTCCTGGCAGTTCACCACGATCCCGTATAGATAGGGGAGATTGCTGAGCGCATCCTCGGGGCTCAGAATGGTAAGCCAGTTGAAGCGGGACTGTGAGAACAGATCGCTGCTGGAGACCTGCCTGCCGTCAGGAGCGACTGCCTTAAAGGACAGCGTCTGCCCCTTGTCTGCTGCAGCAACGGACAGGATCAGCATCAGAGCCAGAAGTATCGTGACCAGACGAATTTTGATTGTCATCATTACTCCCTCCCATCAGGAAAATACATACAGCATATATGGTACATGAATTATAACATCCCATGGCAGTGGAGGCAACAGAAATTACGACCAACATAAGCATCGGGATGCCGGATAAAACCGCTGAGTATCAAACAATATGTCAAAAAACCGGCCCCACAGTTTCCTGGAAGGCACGGGTGCGCCTTCCAGGGCTGCGGAGCCGGGGATCATATGAGATCAGACGGTGTCATCAGATGACTTTTGCCGGAGATTACTGGGCGGGGGTGGACTGGCTGGAGAACATGGCGGCAAAGGACGGAACCTGCTCGTTGACCACGCTCATCACAGAACCGAAGCCGTTGTACATCACATCCATCATCAGGCCGGACATGATTTCGCCGGACGTATCCTTCATCATTTCTTCGACACCGAGAACCTTTCTCTCACCGACTTCCATGGAGACTTCGCGCTCTCCGCCGGGGGCGGTTTCAATGCTCAGAGACATGATGGGCTCATCGGGGTTGAGGAAGTACAGGTCGACGACCATTCCGCTGCTGTGGAAGGCGACATTGACAGCAGCTTCAATACCAAGCACGGAGAAGCTGACGCGCACGTTGGAGTCGGTCTTCTCGAAGGAGAACTTCATGGGCATGGGATCGAGAATATTGCAGTCCATCTTCATGTTCGACTGGTCGAGCATGTGCATGGTGAAGTTGATGGTGTCCTTGCCTTCCTTCTGGGTGTTGCAGGTCATGTAGAAGGCAGAAGGCTCACTGCTGTTGGTATAGACGTTGGTGACGGCGGTGTCGGGGATCTCCTGAACAGACTTGTCCAGGACGGTCTTGAGATCAGCCTCGAATGCAGCCTCGTCAAAGACCTTTCCGCGCTTCTCCATGGAATTCTTGGCGTAGCCATTGATCATACCCATGGCGGCAGGATCAGCCAGAACCTTGTTGTACAGGTTGGTGTGGGCTTCCTTGATAACGTCGAAGTTGATGTTCACGGGGGTGCAGGTGTCATAGGTGTAGCCGTCGAACTCGAAGGAGCCGCTCACGGGCGCCCCGGGGGTACCGGCGGTGGTGACGGTCTCAATGTACTCCTTGAAATACGCGCCGAAAACTTCTTTTGCGGCTAAAGCTTCCTTGTCGTCACTTCCCTGGGCGGGCATCATGGTCATCAGCTGCTGCATCGCCTGCTGGATGGTCTCGGGGGTCACGGTGATCAGGTAGTTGGGGAACAGGGTGCTGGCGATGGCCAGACCGGATTCACTGGCAAGTACGCCGATGCCGGCGGCCGTCTGGCCGTTGAGGCCCAGATCAACTTCCAGGCCGTCTGCAAAGGTGGCCACTTTCACGCCGAGG
>OMRS01000314.1 GCA_900313545.1 uncultured Eubacteriales bacterium
CCATATCGTCCTTATTTTGGGGGCATCCTTTGCAAAAACGTTTCGCCCCTTTTTTCTGAGGAGAAGATAGCACATTTCGGACAACACGTCAAGAAGCAGGGCGTGTTTTTTGTCCTGTTTTTTCTTTTCGGATGAAGATTTGACATCATCGTTCATTTTTGATGTGATTTTTTGTGCTTTATGCACCAATTCTCTCATTTCTGCTTGTTTTTCTTTACTTTCCTACCCTTTCCACTATAATTTAGGCGAAACGTTTTTTATGACTGTCGTAAAAAAACTCCGCACCCGGAAAGGGATGCGGAGTTCACAGACATCCGTCTGAGAAAGGAAGGTCAAGATGATCATTACCAAGTTTGAGACCTGGTGGGTGGAGCGTGGGCGCTGCCTCTTTGATGAAAAGCGCCAGGGCGGCGCCAAGATGGGCTGGGACGTGCTGGTACTTCGTCTCACCACGGATACAGGGCTTCAGGGTGTGGCCACCTGTATGGCGGCCCGCAGCGGCGCGCTGAGCGAGGCCTATCTGCAGGAAAGCATCGGGCCGGTGGTCCTGGGACGGGATCCCCATGACCGGGAAGCCATTTTCCAGCAGCTCTGGGTCGTGGACCGTCACGAAGCATTCTTCCCCGTCTTCCTTCCAGGCCCCGTGGATGTGGCCCTGTGGGACATCTGCGCCCAGGAAGCCGGTCTTCCTCTTTACAAGTACATCGGCGCCTACCGCGATTCCCTACCGGTCTACGCCAGCAGCAACTTCTATCCCGACGTGAAGACCTATGTCGATGAAGCCCTCTATTACAAGAGCAGGGGAATCAAAGGGTACAAGCCTCATCCCGGCGGGCCCGTTTCCTTTGACATGGCGGTGCACCAGGCGGTGCGCGATGCCGTGGGCCCTGATTTCATCCTCATGTCCGATCCCGTGGGTGACTACTCCCTGGACGATGCCATCCGGGTCGGCCGTCAGCTTGAGCGCCTGAACTACCGCTGGTTTGAGGAGCCCTTCCGGGATTTTGAAACCTACAAATACACGGAGCTGTGCCGCACCCTGGACATTCCCATCGCTGCCACTGAAACCACCCGCGGCTGCCACTGGGGCGTCGCTCAGGTCATCGCCCAGCGCGCCGCCGACATCGTCCGGGCGGATGTGAGCTGGAAGGACGGCATCACCGGCACCCTCAAGATCGCCCATCTGGCTGAAGCCTTCGGGCTGAACTGCGAAATCCACACCACAACCATGAACTACATGGACATGGTCAACCTGCATGTCAGCTGCGCCATCAAGAACTGCGAGTTCTTCGAGTATTTCGTCCCGGAGGACAATTACCGCCTGCCCATGAAGGGCGACCTGCCCATCGACGAGCACGGCATCATTCACGTTCCCGACAAGGTGGGCGTGGGTGCGGAGCTTGACTGGGATCTCATCCAGAGCAGCTGTAAAAGCTACAAGGTTATCACACTGTAATCACCCGAGCAGGGAGCGGTAGCTCTTGTCTCTGAACATGCGGATATTGCTGCTGAAGACCACTTCACTGCCCACAAACACCCGTGGGGTGCCGGGCTGCCGCCCCTGTGTCAGATACTCAGCCAGACTGCGAATCCCCAGATAGCCCTGAGCGTAGGGATTCTTCTGAATCAGATTGGAGAAGACGCCCTTCTCCAGATACGCGACATTTTCATCGGACAGGTCGCTGCCCACGGCGAAGATTTTCCCCGCCTTGCCGGTTTCCTCCAGTGCCCGTCCCAGCAGGACGCTGCTCTGGGAAAGCACGCTGCAGCAGGCTGCCACATCCGGCTGGGACACCATCTTCAGGATTCCCCGATAGCTTTCCTCCTTGCGGTTCCAGGAATGGTCCGAGTAAACCCGGTTGGGGGCTCCCTTCTCCTGAAGAAAAGACATGAACCCCTTGACCACCTTGGAATGAGGTTCCCACCGGGGATTGCCTGCGCACATGGCAATGCTGCCATAGGAGGGAATCCGGCTGAGCACCAGCTCCGCCATGGTCCTGCCCACAATGTCATAATCCGGCTGAACACAGAGAATCCGGTAGCTCTGGGGAAGGTCCGCACCAATCAAGGAGACGGCCACTCCTGCGTCGTGAAGGGTCTCCCAGTCCTGCATCGTCAGAATGTCCGAATGTCCTGTAATCAGCAGGCCGTCCGGAAGATCCGACAGGATCTGTTCCCGGATTTTGCCGGGCTCCTCCCCGCTGACGCCCTCGGAAAAGGGCATCTCCCGGCAGCAGAGATTCATGCCGGTCGGGCCGGGCAGATAGTCCCGGACCGCGTTCCACACCGTCTGGTA
>OMRS01000197.1 GCA_900313545.1 uncultured Eubacteriales bacterium
CGGCGTGGGCACGAAGCTGAAATTGGCCTTCCAGATGGACAGGCACGACACCGTGGGCGTCGACTGCGTGGCCATGTGCGTCAACGACGTCATCGTCTGCGGCGCAAAGCCCCTGTTTTTCCTGGATTATATCGCCTGCGGCAAAAACGTGCCCGAGCGCATCGAGCAGATCGTCTCGGGCGTGTGCGACGGCTGCGTGCAGGCCGGCGCCGCCCTCATCGGCGGCGAGACGGCGGAGATGCCGGGATTCTATCCCGAGGATGAATACGACCTGGCCGGCACCGCCACGGGCCTGGTGGACCGGGACCGCATCCTGGACAGCACCTCCATGCGCCCCGGGGACGCGGTGCTGGCCCTGCCCTCCTCCGGCGTGCACTCCAACGGCTTCTCCCTGATCCGCAGGATTTTTGACGTGGAGCATGCGGACCTTGCCGCGCCGGTGCCGGAGCTGTCGGGACGCTCCCTGGGGGAGACGCTCCTGGAGCCCACCCGCATCTATGTGCGGCCGGTCCTGGCGCTGCTCCCGCACGTGCGGGTGCGGGGCATCTCCCACATCACCGGCGGCGGGTTCTATGAGAACATCCCCCGCTCCATTCCGGAGGGCCTGTGCGCCGTGATCCGGGAGGAGGACGTGCGGGTCCTGCCGGTGTTTGACCTCATTGCCAGGCGCGGGAACATCTCCCGGCGGGACATGTTCAACACCTTCAACATGGGCGTGGGCATGACCCTGGTGGTGCCGGAGTCGGAGTCGGAGCTGGCGCTGTCCATCCTGAGGGATCAGGGCGAGGCGGCGTACCGCCTGGGCACCATCGCCGAGGGGACGGAAAAGCTCCGTCTGGTGTAGGGAGGCGCGCATGGACGACAGGAAACGCGTCCCGGTGGCCGTGCTGGTCTCCGGAGGCGGCACCAATCTGCAGGCCCTGCTGGATGCCGTGCAGGCGGGGAAATGCCCCCATGTCCGCATCGTGCGGGTCATCAGCGACCGCCCCGGGGCCTTCGCCCTGGAGCGGGCCGCGCGGGCGGGGATCCCTCATGCCTCCCTTGACCGGAAGGCGCCGGATTTTGAAGAACATCTGCAAAGGGAACTGGACGCATCCGGTGCCCGGATCATCGTTCTGGCCGGGTTCCTCAGCATCCTGAGCCCGGAATTCACCGCCCGGCATGCGGGGCGGATGGTCAATGTCCATCCCAGCCTGATCCCCAGTTTCTGCGGGACAGGCTTTTATGGGCTGCGCGTGCATGAGGCGGCTCTTGCAAGGGGCGTCAGGGTTACCGGCGCCACGGTGCACCTGGTCAATGAGATCCCCGACGGGGGACGCATCCTGGCCCAGAAGGCGGTGGAGGTGCTTCCCGGGGATACCCCCGAGGTGCTCCAGCGCCGGGTGATGGAGCAGGCGGAGTGGGTGCTGCTGCCCGCGTGCGTGGAGGACCTCTGCCGGGAGCTGTCCGGCGCGGCGCCCTCCGAACAGATGAAAGGATAGGAGAACCATGAAGGAATTCGAGCTCAAGTACGGCTGCAACCCCAATCAGAAACCCGCCCGCATCTTTATGGAGGACGGCAGCGATCTTCCTCTGCGCATCCTTTGCGGGCGTCCGGGCTACATCAATTTCCTGGATGCCTTCAACAGCTGGCAGCTGGTGAAGGAGCTGAAGGAGGCCCTGGGCATGTGCGCCGTGACCTCTTTCAAGCATGTGAGCCCCACCTCCGCGGCGGTGGGCATCCCCATGAGCCGTGAACTGAAGGCGGCCTGCTTTGTGGAGGATGTGGAGGGCCTTGACGATTCGCCCCTGGCCCTGGCCTATGCCCGCGCCCGGGGCACGGACCGGATGTGCTCCTTTGGCGACTGGGTGGCCATGAGCGACGTGGTGGACGTGACCACCGCCCGGCTCCTCCGGCGGGAGGTGAGCGACGGGGTCATCGCCCCGGGCTACACCCCCGAGGCCCTGGAGATCCTGCGCGCCAAGCGCAAAGGCAGCTACAACATCGTGCAGATCGACCCGGACTATGTTCCCGGGAGCATCGAGCGCAAGCAGGTGTTCGGCATCACCTTCGAGCCGGGCCGCAACGAGATCAAACTCGACGATGACGCACTCTTCGAAAACATGCCTACCCA
>OMRS01000315.1 GCA_900313545.1 uncultured Eubacteriales bacterium
CCGGAAAAGAGGTCACCCTGTATGTGGTGCCCTGCGGGACCGGCAACGACTTTGCCCGGGCACTGAAGCTCCCGAAAGACCCCCTCCAGGCATTCTGCAAACAGCTGAACGGCAGTCCCGTGCGCATCGACTGCGGAAGCATCAACGGCAGGCACTTCATCAATGTGTCCGGTTCCGGATTCGATGTGGAGGTCCTGCGCAAAACCGAGGAGCTCAAACCCGTCTGCGGGAACGATCGGGCTTACCGTAAAGCCCTGTTTGCCATCCTGTCCTCCTACCGTCCCTCCACCTTCCAGGTTTCCCTGGATAACGGGCCCTTTGAGGAAATCCCCTCGGTGATCATTGAGATCGCCAACGGACAGTACATCGGCGGAGGCCTCAGGGTAGCCCCTGACGCAGACCTGACGGACGGGCTGTTTGACGTCATCGTGGTCCGGCCGATTCCCGCCTTTCTCATTGCGCTGCTGTTTCCGCTGCTCATCTGCGGGCTGCATGTGCGATTTCCGTTTCTTTGCCGGGTCCGTCGGGCCCGGCGCGTGGTCCTTCGCAGGCCCGGCATGGTCGTCAACATCGACGGCGAACTCGAGCCCATGAACGAAGCTGAATTTGTCATCAACCCCGGGAGCCTGACGGTCCGGAGGTAAAACACTGATGAAAGGAATGAGATGCTTCATGAAGAAATCCATTGTCCTGATCTGTTTGCTGCTGGCCATGATCTGTGCCGGCGCGGCGCTTGCGGAGAGCATTGTTTACGTGGACAACCATGAGGTGGACAAAAACGACCTGATGCGGACCAATATGCGCAACCAGCCTGGCGGAATCGTTGTGGCTTCCTATTATACAGGTGCTGAACTGACGGTTCTGCCCGATGAACCCGTGCAGGCAGTCCAGCCCCAGGGCGAGCCTCTGCCCGAAGAATCCCAGGAGGAGGGAACCCCGGAGGCTTCCCCGGAACTTCCGACGGATGAATACATACATGTCTCCATCGGCGGTGTACAGGGGTATATGGCCCGAAAATTCGTCATCACCCCGGAGGAGGCCGCACAGCTCTACGGCACCGGCAGCCGTTTCGGCGAATGCCGGCCGGCGGAGGTGGTCCTCAACGGCCTGTGGGCCAGTCACCTGGACATGTATGAAAACCGCACCGCCATGTCCAAAGTCGTTTCCATGCTGGAAAACCACGAGATCATCCACCTGGTCGGCATCGTGGACAACTGGGCCTATGTCTTCAAAATGCAGGGGGAGCAGCGGGTATACGGGTACATTCCCGTCAGCGCCCTGACAGAGGTGGCCGATAGGAAGGTCAGCATCCTGCATGTGGAGGACAGCAACAAACCGGTCCTCCTCTATGAAAAGGCCAATACCCACTCCAAGATTTTGCTCACCCTGCGTTCCGGCGTCTCCTGCTTCTCCCAGTTCGGCATCGGAGGGCGGGAAGGCGTCTGGAGGAAGGTGCGCATCGGAGGCATTTCCGGATGGATCAACCCGGGCAAAAACGCCGAGCTGATCGCTCTGGCAGGCAAGAACCGCCAGGCAATACCGTACTATCCCCAGACCATGCAGGTCCGGGAGGACGCCCTGCTCTACAGTGTGGCCGGTGACCGTTCGGGCGCCTACATGACCCTGGGCGAGGGCATGCGAGTGGAAGTCATGGGCATCTTCCAGCAGTATTCCTATGTCCGTACCGTGGAAGGCGGCACCGGCTCCTCCGAATCGGGAGACTACGGCTACATTGAAACTGCCAAGCTCGTGGAGTCCTCCAACGGGGACGCCATCGGAGTGGTTCAGGTGGACAACGGCAATTCCCCGGCGATTATCCGTATTCAGCCCAACGCCGCCACCATCTTCGGAGCACTGTGTCCCGGTGCTGTTGTCAACCTGCTGAGCTATACCCAGACGGATTCCGTTGAGGTCGCCATCGGGGACGTCACCGGCTACATCTCCAAGAAGGATGTCCGGGTCTACAGCAGCCAGGACCAGATCAACCGGGACCTGATTCCCCAGCGCGGAACGCTGCTTGCGGACAATTCCATGATGTCCGGTCCAAGCGAGAATTCCTCCGTGGTGGATGCCGTGACCAAGGGACAGAAGCTCTATATGCTGGGAAAGGTGGGCGACTGGGTCTATGTCCGCAATGCAGAAAAGGACCTGAGCGGCTTCCTGCGCGTAAACCAGCTCAGCGCACCCATGAGTGCAACCCATCTTGTGGCCAAACTGAATACCGACAAGGTCAACATGCGCGCACGCGCGTCCAGGGATTCAGAAATCATCAGCCTGGTCCGCATGGGTGAAATCCTCCGGGTGGTGGACTATGGTTCCAGCTGGACCGGGGTGATCACGCCCTCAGGACGCACGGGATACATCCTCAACGATTATCTGGACTTTGAGTAAAAAAACACAGCCAGTGAAACTCACTGGCTGTGTTTCCTTCATTTTGCGCGCTCGCTGAGTATTTTTTCGATGCTGACCAGCTTCACGCATACGGCAAACAGCTCGGCGGCATTGATCAGCTCGGAAAGGCTCGGATAGGTCGGAGCAATCCGGATGTTGGTGTCATTGGGGTCCTTTCCATAGGGCCAGGTGGCTCCCGCCGGAGTCATGGTGACGCCGGCCTTCTTGGCGCGTGCAACGATGCTTTTCGCACATCCGGGAAGGGAGTCAAAGCAGATGAAATAACCGCCCAGGGGGCACGTCCATGTACCGATGCCCAGTCCGCCCAGTTCGCGCTCCAGAATCGTCTCCACGGCCTCAAACTTGGGACGGATGATGTCCGCATGCAGGCGCATGTGCTCCACCATGCCGTGAATATCCTTGAAGAAGCGGACATGGCGCAGTTGGTTCACCTTGTCATGGCCGATGGTCTGATTCCTGAGCTGAGTCTTGATGTCCTCCATGTTGTTGGGGCTGGTCGCCAGGGCGGCAATGCCGCTCCCCGGGAAGGTGATCTTGGAGGTGGAGGCGAACTTATACACAAGGTCGGGATTTCCGGCACGCTTGCACTCAGCAAGAATCTCGATCAGATAGTCCTGATGGTCGTCATAGAGATGGTGCATACCATAGGCGTTGTCCCAGAAAATCCGGAAGTCCGGGGCAGCAGGCTTGAGACGCGCAAAGCGGCGCACGGTCTCGTCTGAGTAGGAATACCCCTGGGGATTGGAGTATTTGGGAACACACCAGATACACTTGATGGACGCATCCTGCGCCACCATCTCCTCGATCATGTTCATGTCCGGTCCCTTGGGGGACATGGGCACGGGGATCATCTCGATGCCAAAGTACTGGGTGATGGCAAAATGCCGGTCGTATCCTGGAACGGGGCAAAGGAACTTCACCTTGTCCTGCCTGCACCAGGGGAGGTTCCCCATGATGCCGTGGGTATAGGCTCGGCTCACGGTGTCATACATGACATTCAGTGAGGAGTTGCCATAGATGATGAGATCGTTGGGATTGTTTTCCATCATGTCTCCCAGCAGAACACGGGCCTCCTCGATTCCGATGAGTCCGCCGTAATTCCGGCAGTCGGTGCCGTCATCACAGTACAGGTCCGTGTTGGAGTTGAGGACATCCATCATGCCCATGGACAGGTCGAGCTGCTCCTTGCAGGGCTTGCCGCGGCTCATGTCCAGCTTGAGCCCCTGCTCCTGATAGCGGTTATAAATACTGCGCAGCGATTTCAGTTCTTCCTGCAGTTCTTCCTGGGTCATTTCCTGATAGGGTTTCATAAGACAGTCTTTCCTTTCCTGCGGTTGTGGCAGGGAGAAGTGTACCATGGGTCTGGGAGAATTGCAAGAATTAGATGGATTGAATTCATTTTATTTTTCTTCACTCCGAATTATCGCTTAAAAATGAAATTTTCGTGTCAGTTTTCTTCGAAATGAGGTTGAACAATGAATATACTGGTGGATTCTAGGCAACAGGGATACCCTCTGCGTGAGGTGATCCGGCAGGCCAGCGGCATGCCCGAGGCAGCGGTACAGGACAGTCTTCGGAAGAAGGAAGTCCGGCTGGATGGAATCCGGGTGGACGACGGGGATCTCCGGGTCCGCGCGGGACAGGAGATCCGTGTGTACTGGGACAAGCGTTTCCTCCGGGGACGCAGCCATCCGGTCCGGGTGGTGTACCAGGACAGGGACATCCTGATCATGGACAAGCCCCAGGGACTGCTGTCCGTCTGTGAGGATTCCGCCTCTCCGGCGGACAATGCCCTGGACCGGGTACGGGAGTATCTGAGAATGCAAAACGCCGATGACACGCTGTTTGCCTGTCATCGGCTGGATGTTCAGACCGGAGGCCTGCTGCTGTTTGCCCGGAGCGAGGATGTCCGGGATGAGATCCGGGAAATGTTTGAGATGCACCGGATACAAAAGACCTATACCTGCATCGTCAAGGGCATCCCCAGCCAGCAGCAGCGGGAGATGACGGCCTACCTTCGCAAGGATCCCCAGGCGGCCACCGTGTCCATTACGGATTATCCCTCCCCTGGAAGTGCCAGGATTCTGACCCGGTACCGGATCCTTGAAACACTGACAGACCGGTCCCGCCTGGAAGTGGAGATTATCACGGGACGGACCCATCAGATTCGCGCCCACCTTGCCCACATCGGCCATCCCATCGTGGGTGATGACAAATACGGGGACCGGGATTTCAACCGCAGGGCGGGAATCACCCGTCAGCAGCTCTTTGCCACGCGGATGATCCTCTCGGGCGGAAGGATTCTGTCGCACCTGTCCGGCCGGGTCTTTGAAACCCCCTGTCCGTTCTGATCTTCAGGCGAAAAACACCTCGAGGCGGGAAAAATCCAGTCGCGAGACCAGGTCCCGCACGATGTTTTCCAGATGCAGGGCATCCTCCTCGTCAAAGGTGTCCTCCTGCGGGCTGTCGATATCCAGCACGCCGATCACCCGGTTCTGAAAGCACAGGGGAATGACGATTTCCGAGCGGGATGCGCTGTCACAGGCAATGTGCCCGGGGAAACGGTGGACATCCGGCACTACGACGGTGCGTTTCTCCATGGCGGATGTGCTGCAGACCCCTTTGCCCAGGGGGATGCTCACACAGGCAGGTTTCCCCTGGAAAGGCCCCAGCACCAGGCGTCCCTGGTGGATCAGATAAAAGCCAACCCAGTTTCTGACAGACAGGTCCTGGTACAACTCTGCGGACAGGTTGGCCAGAGAGGACAGCAGTGCATCCTCCGGAGAAACGAGTGCCCGGCAGGCCGCCTCGATTTCGGACCACGCCTTGTTTTGTCTGGACATGAAATCACTTCCTTTTCTTGTTGTCCGTCGATCCGAATCCGCCGGTCCGGCTCGCGCTCGTCTGCTCTGCGCGAACCACTCCGAAGGGCAGGAAGACGCCCTGGACGATGGCGTCACCCTTTTCCACGCTCAGCACCTTCCCGTCTCTGGAATCATTGATCATGTGGATCAGGATGTGGCCTTCGTTCTCAGCGCCGTAATAATCGCTGTCGATGATCCCCACGGTATTGTTGAGCTGGAAACGGTAACGGCTGCCGAGGCCGCTGCGCGGGAAGATCATCAGCACCCATCCTTCCTCGATTCTGCAGCGAAGCCCGGTGGGGATGAGCAGTTCCTCTCCCTGAGCCAGTTCAAAGCTGAAGGGGGAAAAGATGTCGTAACCTGCCGAGCCGCTGGTTGCCCTTTTGGGCAGACGGATGGTGGAGAAGATCCGTTCGATATCCAGCTCCGCCCAGCGCTCCACCTTTTCTGCATCAGCCCTGAACTGGTGACAGCTGACCTTTTCAAATGCGGCAATTTCTTTCATTGTAAAGGGTCCTCCTTGACTCATTGACAAGAGTTGAAAGTCGTCTATAATGGATTTAACAAAATGGGGTTTCCCATGAGAGGAGCATTGTCCATGAAAAATACACATTATCATATGCATATTGCAGGGCTGGAGCGCGATCTTCCTCTGTGCCCGCTCAACGAGAACATGTCCATCGGCGCGTTTGTCATTTTCGGAGACTGTGAGCTGACGCAGGCCTGTGCCCGCGAACTGCTGAAGATTGCTCCCGAGTATGATTACATGATCACCGCTGAGAGCAAGGGGATTCCCATCGTCTATGAGATGGCCCGGCAGACCGGCGCGAAAAGATGGCTGCTGGCGCGCAAGGGCATGAAGCTGTACATGAAGAACGTGCTGAGTGTAGAGGTCCGTTCCATCACCACCGACCACGTGCAGAAGCTTTTCCTGGATGGCGAGGATGCCGATCTGATCCGTGGAAAGCGCGTGCTCATCATTGATGATGTCATCTCCACAGGCGAGTCTCTCCACGCGATGGAGGAACTGGTGAAAAAGGCCGGCGGTATTATCACGGGCCGGATGGCCATCCTCGCGGAAGGAGAAGCCACTTCTCGGGATGACATCCTCTACCTGGAAAAGCTGCCCCTGTTTGACGGAGACGGCAATCCCCTGAACTGATCAACCCAAAGTCGCACCACAGGAAGGGCCAAACACATGAATTGCATATGCGCGTCAGCTTCTGCGCGGTCCTTCGGGCAATGTATCGTCATCATGTGAAGATAACGCAGGGCATCCGAAATCTTATTCGGATGCTCTTTTGCATGTCAAGGCTGCATCCGAGCAGCATCCCCAAGGAAGTATCCGCCCATGAGAAACACTTGATTCGAAAGAAAATGGAGAATTCTGCCGGAGAAACCTCTTCCAGTGCTGTAGTGCGCTTTTGAGAAGGGTTTCAGGCAGATAAACAGGTTCCAACTGAAAAAAGCGGATGCTGCACAAAAGACAGACAAGTTCTGCCGGCAAAAGGCCGGCAGGCTTTTTTATGCTCTTGTACAGAGGAATTTCAAATGTGATCAATGCAGCGGAGACCATCGAACTCAGAACGGAGAGACGACGGGCCTGAATCCAAATTCTTTCGCTGTTCAGCATGTCCCGACTGCGGTGAAGAAAACCGCAGTCGGATGTGACGGAATCCCCTCTGAACCGTATCCGTATCCCGGGATGAATTGTGCAGACGTTCCCGTTTTCATGCTGATTTGGGCATATAAAGAAGAGAAAGAAGAACGGGTTTCACCCGTTCTTTTTTTGGCTTCCGAAGGAGAGTTTGTTCTCCCGATGCTCCAGCAGCCGGACAATATTGCTCTTGTGCCGGTAGATGTTCATCAGGCAGGTGACCAGCACCACCAGCAGCGTCCAGATATCCAGCTTCTGTCCGGAGAAGAAGAGAATATAAAAAAATGTGGATGCTGCGGACGCGATTGACCCGACGGAAACATACCGGGTCACGGCGACACAGAGAATAAAGGTGCACAGACTCAGCAGCATAGGGAATGGAAAGAGCACCAGCAGCGAGGCAAACCCTGTGGCCATGCCCTTTCCGCCCTTGAATCCGAAGAAGACGGGGAAATTGTGCCCGAGAACCACAAAGAACGCTCCCAGTGTCCCGCCGAACAGGGTTCCAGTCAGACTCCTGGCAATGACAGCGGCGAGGATGCCCTTGAGCATGTCGCAAATCAGGGTAAGCAGGCCCATCTTGGGGCCCAGTACCCGCAGCATGTTCGTGGTCCCGCTGTTTCCGCTGCCCTGTGTCCGGATATCCAGACCGTTCATCATCCTGGAAAGAATCACACCAGAGGAAAGGCTGCCCAGAAGATAGGCAATGACAATGGCCAGGAGGGTCTTCAGCATGGCTTACACTTCCTTTTCATTTTTTTCGCGCAGGATCATTCGCAGAGGGGTCCCTTCAAACCCGAAGGATTTGCGGATGAAGTTCTCGAGGTAGCG
>OMRS01000316.1 GCA_900313545.1 uncultured Eubacteriales bacterium
ATCATGTCGTAGCGCTTGGGATCAAAGAAGGTGCTCTGCACCAGCTTGCCGGCGGTTTCCGGCGTGCCCACCTCGCCGGGGCGCAGGCGCCGGTAGATGTCCATGAGGCCCGACTCGATGCTCTTGACGTGGCGGGCATCGGCGTTGCTGGCGGTGGCCCGGGTGCCGTCCTCGGAGCCGTCCTTCTTCATGGTGGCCTCGAGCTTCTCGTCCTCGCCCAGCAGCTCGGTGATCTGCTCGTCCGTCCCGAAGCCCAGCGCGCGCAGCAGGCTGGTGACCGGCAGCTTCCTCGCCCGGTCCACACGGACCCAGATCACGTCGTTGGCGTCGATCTCGTACTCCAGCCACGCGCCCCTGCTGGGGATCACCTGGGCGTCAAACAGGTGCTTGCCGGCCTTGTCGATGGACTCCCTGAAATAGACGCCCGGGGAGCGCACCAGCTGGCTGACGATCACGCGCTCGCCGCCGTTGACGATGAAGGTGCCGTGCTCGGTCATCAGGGGGAAGTCGCCCATGAAGATGTCATGGTCCTTCACCTCTCCGGTCTCGTTGTTGGTCAGACGGGCCTTGACCTTGAGCGCCGCGGCGTAGGTCATGTCCCTCTCCCGGCATTCGGCGATGGTGTTCTTCGGTTCCTTGTCCAGCTGATAGTCCACAAACTCAAGCTTCAGATTGCCGTTGAAATCGGTAATCGGCGAAACGTCCCTGAGCACCTCCCGAAGGTCCTCCTTCAGAAAGCGCTCATATGAGTTCTTCTGCACCTCAATCAGATCCGGCATGTCCACCACTTCTTCGATTCGGGCGAAACTCTTTCGGATCCTGCTCTTGCCCATGTGTACATCGTGTACCCCGACATACTTCATGATCTCAGCTTCTTCGCGTTCGTCGCGGAAATTCACCATGAATGCCATCACCCCTTACTTTCCTGATCTCGCGGTGTCACCGCGGAATCAAAAAACTTTTCAGTCCCATTGTCAAAACCGCAAAAGAGATGTAAAATACCCTCTGCAAATAAAGATTCAGGGCGCAAAAAACCTATTTTGCATATTAATGCAATATAGTATTCTATCCGATTAATAAAGCCCTGTCAACATTTTTTTCTGATCCTTCCGGCCGCCTGGCGGCCGTTTTTTTGCGTCCTTCCGGCGCCCCCTTCCCTCCGGGATCGGCGTTTTTCCTGTTTTTTCAAGGTTTTTTGGCATCACGGCAGTGCGCGCCGCGGCCCCGCGGCGGCCGGCTTTCCCCTTCCGAAACGAAAAAAAACCCGCCGGACATGCACCCCTGTGCATGTCCGGCGGGATTTTTTAAACTTTCTATCCGCCCGCGTCGCCGCTCTGGCGGCTGCCGATGCGGGAATGGACCCCCAGCCAGTAGAGGGACTGGCCCCCCGGGTCCTCCCCGCCAATCTCCAGCAGGTAGCAGAAATCCCCCAGGACGGCGACGATGCACCTGCGCTCCCCGGAGGTGAGGCAGTCCGCCTGGAGGTCCGCAATCTGGTACCCCTCCACCATCTGGGCCCGCCAGGCGCCGGCCAGGCGGGTCAGATAGACCCGGGAGGAGGCGCTCAGGGCCAGAACCTCCCGGCCGTCCTGCAGCCGGTAGCGCCGCTCCACCACCTGGACCGGGGCGCCGTCCACCTCGAGCGTCTGCCGGTTCTCGGCTTCCAGCTGCGCCCCCTCCACGGAGAGGGTCCAGGCCCCAAAGTCCCCCGGGGTCTCCTCCTCCTGGCGGTCGTTCCAGACCACGACGGCATACAGGGCCAGGGCGCCGGCCGCGCAGACGGCCAGGAAAAACAGGGTCGCCGCCAGGGCCCCCAGCTTCTTCACGGCGCCTCATCCCCGGAGGCGGCCTCCGCGGCGCTACTGCGCAGCTCCACCTCCAGGGCGTCCACGAACTGCCGGGCCACCCGCGGGGAGCGCCCGCTGTGGGTCATGGAGAAGGTGCGGGCCCGCTCGTCAAAGTTGTCGGGCGCTTCCAGCCCGCGCATGGCCAGGATGTCCCGGGCGATGGCGAAGTAGGTCTCCATGTCCGGCTCGGTAAAGGTCAGCCGGATGTCAAAGCGGTCCGCCAGGGAGAATTTCTCCTCGAGGGTGTCCCGGGTATTGACGTCGTCCTCCCGCTCCGAGAAGCGCTGGCGCACGATGTTCCTGCGGTTGCTGGTGGCGTACACCACCACGTTCTCCGGCCTGGCCTCCAGTCCGCCCTCCAGCACGGTCTTGAGGGCCGTGTACTCCGGGCAGCTGTCGTTGAAGGCCAGGTCGTCCACGAAGACGATGAAGCGGCAGGGCTGGGACCTGAGCAGGGAGAACAGCTCCTGCAGGTGCGTCAGGTGCTGGGGCTGGACCTCCACGATGCGCAGCCCCTCGGACCAGTACTGCTGCAGCAGCGCCTTGACCGTGGCGGACTTGCCGGTGCCCTTGTCCCCGTACAGAAGGACGTTCCCGGCATGCTGCCCGGCCAGAAGTCTGCGGGTGTTCTCCTCCAGCACGCCCCGCTGGCGCTCGTAGCGCACCAGCTCGGACAGGCGGATGGGGTCCGGGCGCTCCACGCCCCGCAGTCCCTGGGGCGCGTCGGCGCTGACGCCGACATAGGTGGCCGCCGGGTACCGGGCGAACAGGCCGGTGCCCTGGGTGGCGAAAAAGCGGATCACCTCATCGGTCCCGTTGCGGGAGAGCATGCTCAGGTGGGTGCGCGGGTCCGGGGTCTCCTCCCCCAGCATGGGCTCCCACACCGGCAGGCGCACCGCGTGCTGTCCCGGCATTCCCGCCCGCTCGCACAGCAGCAGGAACATGGCCGGCTCGATGCCGGTGAGCTTTCCCAGGGTTTCCAGGTCGTGTCCCATGGCGCTCAGGACGCTGTAGGGGATCTTTTCCCTGCCCGAGCAGAGCCTGGCCACCGGCGTCTCGCAAAAGAGGATCTCATCCAGCGCCTGACGGGCAAAGCCTCCCCGTCCCCGGGAGACGGCCTCCAGCCAGGCGTTGTAGGCGGTGCAGTAGGCCAGGGTCAGCTTCTCCTCGTCGGAGCGGTCGTCCACGCACGCGCAGCACAGGTTCACCAGCGCGGAGATGGCCGGGTTGTCCAGCACGTGCCGCAGGGCCGTCATGCAGCTCAGATCCAGCAGCAGGGTTCTCAGATCGTCAAGATTCAAGGATTCACCTCCATAGTTACATCCGTTCAGGCGCTTCCACGCCGATCAGCCACAGGCCGGTGCGGATCACGTCCCGCACCGCGCGGGTCAGGCGGACGCGGGCGGCGGTGGCGCCGGGCCGGTCCTCCTCCATGATCCGGTGCTCAAAATAATACTTGTTGTAGGCCTGGGCCAGCTGGGTGGTGTGCCGGGTGATCAGGGAGGGTTCGTTCTGGAGCCTGGCCTTGCCCACCACCTCCGGGAACAGGGCCAGGGCCTTCAGGACCTCATTGGCCTCGTCGTCGCAGACGGCCTCATACTCCGGCGCCGCCGCCTCAAATCCGGCGGCCTTTCGCAGCACCGAGCAGCAGCGCGCATGGGTGTACTGGACATAGGGGCCGGTTTCCCCGTCAAAGTTCAGCGCCCGGTCCCAGTGGAAGTCGATGTCCTTCATCCGGTCGTTGTGCAGGTCGAAGTAGACCACCGCGCCCACGCCCACCTGGCGGGCCACCGTCTCCTTGTCCTCAAGGTTCGGGCTCTTCTCGTCGATGATCTCCCGGGCCTTTTCCACCGCCCGCCTGAGCAGGTCCTCCAGATAGACCACGTACCCCTCGCGGGTGGACAGCGCCCTTCCCTCATAGCTGACCATGCCGAAGGCCACGTGCTCCATGCCCCTGGCCCACTCATGGCCCATGAGCTCCAGGATCGCGAAGAGCTGCCTGAAATGCAGGGTCTGCTGGTAGGCCACCACATAGAGGCTCTTTTCAAAATCATAGGTCCTGTGGCGGTACAGGGCCGCAGCCAGGTCCCGGGTCATGTACAGCGTGGCGCCGTCGCTGCGCAGCACCAGCGCCGGGGGCATTTTGCTGCGCTCGTCGCTCTCGGGGAAATGGTGGGAAAAGTCCACCACCTGGGCGCCCTCGGAGGTCTCAAGCAGCCCCTTGTCCCGGAGCTCCTGCACCACCGCGTCCATCTTGTCGTTGTAGAAGCTCTCCCCGGCGTAGGAGTCAAAGGACACGCCCAGCAGGTCATAGACCCGGGCGGCATCCTCCAGGGTGACCTTCTTGAACCAGGAGAACACCTCCAGCGCCTCCGGGTCCCCGTCCTCGATGCGCTTGAACCAGGCCCGTCCCTCGTCCTCCAGGGAAGGGTCCTTCTCCGCCTCCTGGTGGAAGCGCACGTACAGGTCCACCATGGCCTGCACGCCGCCCTTTTCCACCTCCTCGCGGCTGCCCCAGCGCTTGAAGGCGCAGATCATCTTGCCGAACTGGGTCCCCCAGTCGCCCAGATGGTTGATCCCCACGGTCCGGTACCCGCAGAAGTCGTAGATCCTGCGCAGGCTGTGGCCGATCATGGTGGTGGACAGGTGCCCGATGTGGAAGCGCTTGGCGATGTTGATGGACGAGTAGTCAAGGCACACGGTCTTTCCCTCGCCCGCGCGGCTCGCCCCCCAGCGCCCGCCGGCGGAGAGGACCGCCTCCACGGTCTCCCTGGCGAAGGCGGAGCGGCGCACATACAGGTTGAGATAGCCGCCCACCACCTCGCATCTTTCCACCAGCTCGTCCTGCAGGCGGGAGGCCACCTCCCCGGCGATCTTTGCCGGCGCCATGCGCAGGGTCTTTGACAGCCGGAAGCAGGGCATGGCAAAGTCGCCCAGCTTCCGGTCCGGCGGGATCTCCAGCATTCCCTGAATCCAGGCGGCATCCAGCTCACACCCGGCAAAGGCCTCCTGCACGGCCCGCTCAAGCGCCCGGGCCATGATCAATTTGATATCCAACTTGCTTTCCCCCTGACATTTCTCGCATTTTCGCGCGTATTCTATCAAAAGAACCTTTCCTTGACAACCGTTCCCCCGCCCCGGATCCTTCCGGGAGGGTCACAGGACGGTGTTTGTGAGGGCGCCGATCTTCTCGATCCAGCACTCCACCACATCCCCGCTCTGCAGGTACCGGGGCGGGTTCATTCCAAGGGCCACGCCCCCCGGCGTCCCCGTGGCGATGAGGGTCCCGGCCTCCAGGGTCATGCCCGCACTCAGCTCGCGCACGGCCCCGAGCACCGTCCTCATCATCAGGCGGGTATTGCTGTGCTGGCGCACCTCGCCGTTGACCCGGCAGCGGATCTCCAGGTTCTGCGCGTCCCCGATCTCGTCGGCCGTCACGATGCACGGCCCGAGGATGCTGTAGCCGTCAAGGCTTTTTCCCCGGAACCACTGCTTGTGGGCAAACTGCAGGTTCCGGGCGCTCACGTCATTGAAGACGGAATATCCGAAGATGCACCCTTCATCCACCGGGTCCCCGGGCCCGAGGGTCCGCCCCAGCACCGCCGCCAGCTCCACCTCGTAATCCAGGCTGTCCACAAAGGGGTAGGACGGGATGCCCGCTCCCGGGCCGCTCAGAACGGCCGCGCGCTTTGCAAAGTAGACCGTGGCCTCCCTGTGCTCAAAATCCTCCACGAACGCGGTCTCCCGGATGTGCTCCAGGTAGTTGACCCCCAGGCAGATGATGTCCCCCTGGGGTCTCACAATCGGCGAGAGCACCCGAACCTCCTCGGGGGAAAGGGCCCCCGGCGCGTCCTCCCGCCGGGACAGGTCCCGCAGCGCCGCGAGGTCCTCCTCCCCGGCGGAGCGGATGAGCTCCTTCATCTCCCGCCAGGGAAACCCCGACGAGGTCAGCGGGTACAGGCGCCCCCGCGCCCCCTCCACCGCCAGGACAGTCTCACGCCCCGTCTCAATGGTGTACAGCCTCATGCTCTTCTCCTTTCCCGCGGGCACCCCCGCGCGCCGCATCCCGGTTCCGGGGACGGCACTCCTGCAGTTGACATTCTCCCCGCTCCCGTCTACACTGTGGACATCACCATTATAAAGGAGGATCCGCCCATGAACGCCCTTGACCGTGTCGTCTCATTCCTTGATACCGCCCGGACCTACTACCTGGCCACCGTGGAGGGGGACCAGCCCCGCGTCCGGCCTTTCGGGACCGCCCTGGCCTATGAGGGGCGGCTGTACATTCAGACCGGCAAATCCAAGTCCGTCTCCAGGCAGCTTGCCGCCAACCCCCATGCCGAAATCTGCGCATTTGCCGGCGGCAAATGGCTGCGCGTGTGCGGGCGCCTGGTGGACGACCCCCGCACGGAGCCCCAGGTCGCCATGCTGGAGAAGTATCCCGAACTGAAGGCCATGTACACCCCCGGGGACGGGAACACCCAGGTGCTGTACTTTGCCGATGCCGCCGCCACCTTCTCCTCGTTTACCGAGACGCCCGAGGTGCTGCCCCTGTAAGGGGCCTTCCCGGGTCACCAAACGGGTCCCCGCCGCAGGGCGGGGGCCCGTTTGTTCTTTGTGCGCATGTGATTTCCGCCCTACAGGCTGTAGCTCTCCCTGAGGATCTCCCCCAGGCGAGCGGCGATCTTCCCCGCCCCGGCGGCATTCAGGTGGTCCGTGTCCTGGTAATCCGTGGACGC
>OMRS01000250.1 GCA_900313545.1 uncultured Eubacteriales bacterium
ACAACGAGGGCATTATCCACTTCCACGACATGGATTACTATGCGCAGCACATGCACAACTGCGATCTGGTGAATCTGGAGGACATGCTGCAAAACGGCACGGTCATCTCCGGCACCATGATCGAAAAGCCCCACAGCTTCTCCACCGCCTGCAACATCGCCACCCAGATCATCGCGCAGGTGGCCTCCAACCAGTACGGCGGACAGTCCATCTCCCTGACCCACCTGGCTCCCTTCGTGCAGGTCTCCAGGGAGAAGATCCGCAAATCCGTGGAGAGCGAGCTGCGCGCCGTGAGCGACAATGTCTCCGAGTCCATCATCTCCGACCTGACCGAGGAACGGCTGCGCGAGGAGGTCCGCAGGGGCATCCAGACCATCCAGTACCAGGTGGTCACCCTGCTGACCACCAACGGCCAGGCGCCCTTTGTCACCGTCTTCATGTACCTGGGAGAGGCCAAGGATGAGCGGGAGCGCGCCGACCTGGCCATGATCATCGAGGAAACCCTGGAGCAGCGCTGGCAGGGCGTCAAGAACGAGAAGGGCGTATGGGTCACGCCGGCCTTCCCCAAGCTGATCTACGTGCTGGAGGAGTGCAACATCACGGAGGACAGCCCCTACTGGTACCTGACCCGCCTGGCCGCCAAGTGCACCGCGCGCAGGATGGTGCCCGACTACATCTCCGAAAAGATGATGCTCCAGCTGAAGGTGGACAAAAACGGCGAGGGCCACTGCTATCCCTGCATGGGCTGCCGGAGCTTCCTGACCCCCTATGTGGACGAGAACGGCAAACCCAAGTATTACGGCCGCTTCAATCAGGGCGTGGTCACCCTCAACCTGGTGGACATCGCCCTGTCCTCGGGCGGCAGCATGGACAGCTTCTGGAAGATCTTTGACGAGCGGCTCGACCTGTGCTACCGGGCCCTTCGGTGCCGTCACGAGCGCCTGCGGGGCACCCTTTCGGATGCCGCGCCCATCCTCTGGCAGTACGGCGCCTGCGCCCGCCTCAAAAAGGGCGAGCCCATCGACAAGCTGCTCTACGGCGGCTATTCCACCATCTCCCTGGGATACGCGGGCCTCTATGAGTGCGTCCGGTTCATGACCGGCAGGAGCCATACGGACCCGGAGGCCACGCCCTTTGCCCTGGAGGTCATGGAGTACATGAATGCGGCCTGCCGCCGGTGGAAGGCCCAGGACAACATCGACTTCAGCCTCTACGGGACCCCCCTGGAGTCCACCACCTACAAGTTCGCCAAGTGCCTGCAGCGGCGCTTCGGCATCATTCCCGGCATCACGGACAAGGGCTACATCACCAACAGCTACCACGTGCATGTCACCGAGCCGATCAACGCCTTTGACAAGCTCCGCTTTGAGGCCCAGTTCCAGCGCCTCAGCCCGGGCGGCGCCATCTCCTATGTGGAGGTGCCGGACATGCAGCACAACCTGGACGCCGTGCTGGAGGTCATGAAATTCATCTATGACAACATCCTGTACGCCGAGCTGAACACCAAGTCCGACTACTGCCAGGAGTGCGGCTATGAGGGCGAGATCTCCATTGTGGAGGAAAGCGGCAAACTGATCTGGAAGTGCCCCCAGTGCGGGAACACCCGCCAGGACCGGATGAACGTCGCCCGCAGGACCTGCGGGTATATCGGCACCCAGTACTGGAACCAGGGACGCACCCAGGAGATCCGTGACCGCGTGCTGCATCTGTGACATCCGGCTGTGAAGCAGACCTCTGTTTCACAGCCTTTCCTTTGGAACTGTGCGGGAGGAAGAGCATGAACTACTGCGCCATCAAGGACTGTGACGTGGCCGACGGGCCGGGCGTCCGGGTGACCCTGTTTGTCAGCGGCTGCACCAACCACTGCGAGGGCTGCTTCCAGCCCCAGACCTGGGACTTTGACTACGGCGAACCCTACACCCCGGACACCCAGGCGCACCTGCTCTCCCTGCTGGGGCGGCCCTACATCCGGGGGCTGACGCTGCTGGGCGGCGAGCCTATGGAGCCCGCCAACCAGCCCTCTGTGCTGTCCCTGATGCGCGCCGTGCGCGAAAGCCTCCCCGGCAAGGACATCTGGCTGTATTCCGGCTTCACCTATGAGGCCCTCACCTGCCCCGGCAGCAGGTGCCATACCGGGGTGACCGGGGAGATCCTGAGCCTTGCGGACGTGCTGGTGGACGGCCCTTTCATCCTTGCGAAAAAGGACCTCATGCTCCGCTTCCGGGGCTCCTCCAACCAGCGCCTGCTGGACATGCCCCAAACCCTCCTGGCGGGAGCTCCCGTCGCCTGGAACGGATAATCCGCCGCCTCCCTTTCGGGAGGCGGTTTTTCTGTTTCCCGGGCTTCACGCATAGAAGGGCTGCAGGTCCTCCAGCCTCAGCAGCATGGGGAAGCCTCCCCCGGCCGCGCCGGTATCGATGTTCACCCAGGTCTGCGCCGTGAACATCCGTCCCCACTCTCCGTAGTACAGGCCAGTCGGGGTATGCCCGAAGACCGTGAGCACATCCGGGAAGTAGCGCTCCTCCGGGGACGGCCGGGTCCAGAGCAGCTCCCGGGGCTCATAGTCCTCCAGCTTCTTCTCCGGGGAGAAATTGCCCAGCCCCGCGTGGACCAGCAGGCACTCCCTTCCCCCCGCGCAGACCCGGCGGTAAAGGGGCGCGCTCCGGAGCATGCCAAGGATCTCCTTCAGCACGTCCGGGCTTGCCTTCCCCAGCGCCTGCAGGGATTCAATTGTCACCCCCGCGCCGTTTCGCGTCCACAGCATCTGGGCGCGCATCTGCGCCGTCGTTTCCGCCGCCTTCCGGCCCTCGAACAGAAAGCTGCACTCCAGGAGCATTTTCTCATGGTTTCCAAGGAGCAGCTCGACATTCTGCCGGCCCAGGATCCACCGGAGCATGGCCACGCCCCCGTCCCCGTTCCTGTCAATCACATCCCCCAGCACAAACAGCCGGTCCGCATCTCCAAATCCCGCCCTGTCCAGCAGCCGCAGGAATCTGGCCAGCGAGGTGCCGTGGGCATCCGAAGTCACATAGATCATCTCCGTCTCCTTTCTGCCCGGGGGGCAAATCCGTCATTTACAAATTCCCTCAAACATGCTATCTTCAGTGCGAAAGGCAAAGGGGTCTTGATGGCTTCCTCTGCCTTTTTGCTGTTTTGGAAAACCGCTCCCCGCCCGCCGGGAGCCTGTGCAGGTCCTGAAAGGGGGATCATTTCATGGCTGCATTTGACAAGGTTCTTTCCGGCATTCCCGCACTGGATGGGGCCATCGACTATCTGCGCATGGGGGACAATGTGGTCTTTCGCGTCTCCACCCTGGAGGAATTCCGTCACTTTTCGGACCCGTTCGTGGCGCAGGCCAAACGGGACGGCCGCAGGATCATCTACTTCCGCTTCGCCAGCCATCCGGAGCTGGTGGCGGAGTGCCCCGAGGTCCGGCGGGTCTGCATCCCCCTTTCCCACCGCTTTGAGACCTTCACGGTGGACATCCACCGGGTCATCGGGCAGGAGGGCCGGGACGTCTTCTACATCTTTGACTGCCTGTCGGAGCTGCAGACGGCCTGGGCCACCGACCTGATGATGGGCAATTTCTTCCGGGTGACCTGTCCCTTCCTGTTCACTCTGGATACCGTGGCCTTCTTCCCGGTCATCCGCGGGCGGCACTCCTTCGGCGCCATCACCAAGATCGCCAACACCACGCAGCTGCTGCTGGACGTGTATCAAGACCCCGACCCTGACATCCTGTACCTGCGCCCCCAGAAGGTGTGGAACCGCAGTTCCGACACCATGTTCCTGCCCCACCTGTACCGGCTTTCCACGGGGGAGATCCGGCCCATCCGGGACGGGGTGCAGACCAGCCGCTTCTATCAGGTGATGAACCGGTGCCAGCGCTCCCTGGAGGAGCAGTACGCGGACTCCTGGGACCGCTTCTTCAACCAGACCCGGCTGCTGCACCAGAGCGGAGTCCCCGTCGGGGAACAGTGCAGCCGGATGTGCAACATCATGATGACCCGGGATGAACGGCTGCGCGCCCTGGTCAAGCGGCACTTCACGCCGGAGGACTACCTGCAGGTCCGGGACCACATGGTGGGCACCGGCATGGTGGGCGGGAAAACCTGCGGCATGCTGCTGGCCCGGGCCATCCTGCGGAACCTGGCGCCGGACATCGACCGGGTGCTGGAGCCCCACGATTCCTTCTTCGTGGGCTCCGACGTATTCTACACCTATATCGTGGACAACGGGCTCTGGGACCTGCGCGTGCGCCAGCGCACGGAGGAGGGGTATTTTGCCCTGGCCGGGGACCTTGCCCGTCACCTGAAAAACGGCACCTTCTCCCCGGATACGAAGGAGCAGTTCATGCACATCCTCGAGTATTACGGACAGGATCCCTACATCGTCCGCTCCAGCAGCATCCTGGAGGACAGCTTTGACAACGCGTTTGCCGGCAAGTATGAATCCGTCTTCTGCGCCAACCGCGGAACGCCGGAGGAGCGGCTGGAGGAGTTTGAAAACGCGGTGCGCACGGTCTACGCCAGCTGTGCGGACCTCTCCGCGCTGGATTACCGCAGGCGGCGGGGCCTTGACCGGCGGGACGAGCAGATGGCCCTGCTGGTGATGCGCGTCTCCGGCTCGGCCTACGGCGCCTGGTACATGCCCTGCGCCGCCGGCGTCGGGTATTCCCGCAGCCCGTACAGATTCCTCAATGACGCCGACCCCTCCGCGGGCATGCTCCGCCTGGTGATGGGCCTGGGTACCTCCGCGGTGGACCGGGCGGAGGGTTCCTATCCGCGCCTGGTGAGCCTTGACAGACCGGAGGCCACCACCTCCACCACCATCGCCCAGAAGCACCAGTTTTCCCAGCGGAACGTGGAGGCCGTCGACCTGAAGGCCCGCTGCCTGTGCCGCGTCCCGCTGTCCCGGGTGGAGCCGGTCCTGCCCCCGTATCTCAAAGGCCAGGTGCTCGAGCATGACACGGAAGCCGAGGCCTCCCTGCGGGAGCGGGGCATCCGCCGCTCCGTCTGCTTCATCTCCTGCCAGGGCCTTGTGCGCAACGCGGAAATGATGCAGCGCATGCAGCGCATGATGCACCTTATCCAAAGCGAATACGGCGAGCCGGTGGACATCGAGTTCACCATCAACGTTTCGGAAAACCGGGAATACATGATCAACCTGCTGCAGTGCAGGCCGCTGCAGGTGTTCATGGATACGGGAAGCGTGACCCTGCCGGAGGACATCCCCGCGGAGCGCATCCTGCTGGAAACCCGGGGCGCGTCCATGGGCCTCTCCCGGAAGATCCCCCTGGACCTGATCGTCTATGTGGACCCGGTCGGATACTACAACCTGCCCTATGCCGACAAGCCCCGCATCGCTTCGCTCATCGGCAGGATCAACTGGGCCTTCCGGGACCAGGGAAAGCACATGATGCTCATGGTTCCCGGCCGGATCGGCACCTCCTCCCCGGAACTTGGCGTACCCACCGCCTTTTCCGACATCAGCAGCTTCGAGGTGGTGTGTGAAATGGCGGAAAGCCGCGCCGGCTACAATCCGGAGCTCTCCTACGGCAGCCATATCTTCCAGGACCTGGTTGAGGCGCAGATCCTCTACACCGCCGTGTTTCCCGGGCCAAGGACCCTGCATTTCCAGCCGGAGCTGCTCAGAAAGGCGGACAATCTCCTGGGCACCATTCCCGAAGGAGACCTCTGGAAGGACGTGGTCTGCCTGGCGGATGTCAGCAAAACAGGCTGCACCCTGTACCACGACCTCACCAGCGAGCGCGTCCTGCTGTGCCTGTAGGCGCGCGGCCTCCCCCCCGGGGCCAAAAAAACCTTGCGCCGCAGTGGGCGCAAGGTTTTTTTATGTTCAGATGTCCGCAGGCGTTATTTGGTGCCGAGGCTGAAACGCAGCACGTTCTTCCCGTTCACGTCCAGGGACCAGCTTCCGGAATACTGTGTGAGCTTTTTATGGCCGGAGCCGAAGAAGACATAGTAGTCATGCGCCTGCACCACGGTCCGCTTGTTCCAGTAGCAGTTATACTTGGCGCCGCCGCGGATATACAGCTTGATGTTCTGGTCCTTGTCGCCCCGGTTCTCGATGATGCAGTAGAACAGCGGCGTCCCGGCCGTATTCGCCTCCTCCGCATCGAGAATATAGCCCAGGTCCTTGACCCCGTCGGAGGTTTGCACCGCATAGCCGTAGGCGGTCAGATAAAGGTCATCGAAGATGTACATTTCCTCCGGAGTCTCGGCCTCGGCAGCCATCGCGGAGGACACCCCCAGCATAAGGAGCAGGGAAAGCAGCAGGGAAAACAGCAGCTTGCGCGGATTCATGAAACAACACCTCCTCAGTTTTCTGGTATCCGTACCGTGATTTTACCCTGTAAAAAGATGCATGTCAATTCGTCCGGGGAACGTCTTTTCAGGCCATCAGGCTTCTGAAAAAGGCACACTGGTCATCATTGCAGCCCCTGGCATACGGGTTGCGCAGGCTGCACTGGAACACATGGCCAAGCGGGGCTTCCTCGTCCCCGTAGCAGCGCACAATGTGGGGCACCCCCTGCGCCTTCAGGACCTCCTGCAGTTCAAGCGTCTGCGCCTTCAGGAAATCCCCGGTGCTGGTAAAGGCAAAGGTGGGCGGGAAATCCGGCGTGACGTACCCCAGCACATCCACCCTTGCCAGACTCTCCGCGTCAAGCGGCCAGGGCAGCATTTCCCTGAAGATCTCCATCTCCGTGGGGTTTTCCTCCCCCGCGGGCATCCGGGGGCGGTAGAATCCGCACGCAAGGGCCACGCCCCTGGGCAGCGGGCCCGGGTTTCTCCCATAGAGGCCCATCCTTGCGGCAGCGCCCCTGCAGGTGCACGCGGCGCAGTACAGGCCCAGCAGATGCGCTCCGGCGCTGTCTCCCACCGCAAAGAGCGCATCCAGGTCAAAGCCGTATTCCTCCGCATGCTCCCGCACCCAGGCAAACACCCGGATGGTGTCCTCCAGGGAGGCCGGGAACCTGTATTCCGGCACCAGCCGGTAGGAAAAGTTCACCACCGCAAATCCCCTGTCTGCCAGGGAGCTTGTGTAATACTGGTACCGGTTCTTGTCCCCGTAGACCCAGGCGCCTCCGTGGACGCTGACAATCACCGGGAGCTTTCCCCGGGCATTCCCTGGTCTGTAGATATCCAGCACCTGGTCCCTGCCGCTTCCGTAGGCGATGTCATCAAAGCTCTCGATCCCCGCCGGCCGGGACAGCCCCGCATCCCTGAGGCTGTCCTGCTGCCCGTATTCCCTTCGGATCCGGTCAATGATCTGTGACATGGTTTTCCTCCTGTCCGGTTGCTCTTCTCCGGGCGGTTCACGGCCGCTTTCCGGAGGCCTCCATTTCCAGCAGCCGCCGTTTCCGCCAGATTCCGCCCGCATAGCCGGTCATCGCCCCTCCCGCCCCCGTCACCCGGTGGCAGGGAACCATCAGCGCCACGGGGTTGTGTCCCACGGCGCCGCCGACGGCGCGCGGCGAGGAGCCGGGGATCCTCGCGGACAGTTCTCCGTAGGTCACGGTGTCCCCCCAGGGGATCCCGGACAGCAGGTGCCAGACCTGCAGACGAAAGGGCGTTCCCGTCAGATGAAGCAGGGGGGTGAACTCCGGCTGCTGCCCGGAAAAATACTGATCCAGCCACAGCCGGGCCTGCTGCAGGACCTGCGCCGGCGCAGCGGCACAAGGAAGGGCCCGGGCCGCTTCGGGCACGGCCTGTCCTTCAAACCAGAGGGCGGCAATTCCCCCGCCGTCCGCCGCCAGGAAGATCTTTCCCAGCGGGGAGGCGTACTGCAAAGCTGACGTCATGTTTTGCCTCTTTCCCGAAAGGTCACAGTCCCAGCAGGTGCCTTACCAGAATCTCGATGCCGATGCCCACCAGGATCACGCCGCCAAGCAGCATTGCGCGGCTCTGGAGCCGGTCTCCCGCACGTCTTCCGAGACTCACGCCGATGCGGCAGATGATGTAGGTCACCAGCGCGATCAGCAGCGACGCGGTCAGGGCCTGTACCCATCCGTATTCCGCAATGGTGAAGCCCACCGACAGCGCGTCGATGGAGGTCGCCACCCCCTGGACCAGCAGGGTTCCCTTGCCCAGCTCGCGGATTTCCTCCTTTTCACCCCCCCGCAGGGCCTTGAGGATCATGCCGCCGCCGATATAGGTCAGCAGCCCCAGGGCCACCCAGGGAATAAAGGGCTCCACAGCGGAAAAGACGGTGACGACGGTGTGCACGCACAGCCAGCCCGCCATGGGCATGAGGAACTGGAAAAAGGCGAAGACCCCTGCAATCCTCCGGGCCTTTGCGCCGGACATTTTTGTGTCCTGCATTCCATTGACGATGGAGACTGAAAAGGCATCCATGGCCAGGCCGACGCCCAGCAGGATGCTGTTGAGGATAAAGGTCAGCGTTCTCATCATGTTTCTCGATTCTCCGTTGATCAGGCCGCAGATGCCTGCGGTTTTCCGCACATTATACGGCTGTGCCGTTTTCAGGGCAAGCCCCGGACCGCAGGGGCCTTACGCCAGGGAGTAGGCCGCAATGCCCACAAAGAGCAGCATGGAGACGATGGTCTGCAGCGAAAGCGTGGTGGAGATGTAGTCGCTGTGCCCCGTAATATCCGCATAGAGGGGGATAATAAAGGGGGCGGGGAGGCTCCACGCCAGCATGAGGGCCACCAGCAGCTGCTTGTCAAAGGGGATGAAGGCGAAGATCACCAGGGCACCTGCCACGGTCAGCAGCGCGCACACCCCCAGTCGCAGGGCTGTCGTGAGCAGGACAGGCTTCATGAGCTCCCTGCGGAAGGCCAGCTCATAGCCCACGATGATCAGAATCAGCGCGGAGGTCGGCGCTGTCACAAAGGACACGGTGCTGCCAAAGAGCGGGCCTGCGGCAGAGGACATCACCGCGCGGCCCACGCCGGTCACGCCCAGCACCACGCCCAGCACGATGCCGATGAGGGTGGGGTTGATGATCTTTTTCACCAGGGGCGTCCCGTCGCCGCTTCCGCCGCCCACCAGAATCAGGGTGATCATGAAGGTGGTAAAGGCCGCCAGGGTCTGCCCGATATCCACCATGGCAAAGACCGGCGTCTGGCCCGGATAGAGCAGCCCGAACAGCGCATAGCCCAGCATTCCCCCTTCAAAGTTGGTCACCAGGAAGGGCAGGAATTTCCCGTATTTTCCCAAAAACCTGCGCAGCACGAATCCCAGGCCCAGTCCTGCGGCGCAGGACAGATACACCACCAGAAACGTCACCGCGATTCTTCCGTTGTATTCCGCGGTGAAGAATGCGTTGAAGAGCACCACCGGCAGGGTGATGTTGGAAACCACGGACTTGATCCCGGTCAGCCCCTCCGGGGAGATGATCCGCCTGCGGGCGCACAGGGCTCCCAGCAGGAACATCAGCACAACGGGAAATACCATCTCCAGAATTTTGAGCGCCATACAGTTCTCCTGACTTCCTGCCCGCGGGAAGTGCACCAGGCAGGAATGTTTTTCTCCTACAGCATAAGCCCTGTGTCCGGAATGTCAAGCCGGACCCGTGGCTTTCTTTCCTCCGGGGGACGCGGCGCCTTGATCTCCCCCCGTATGAACCTCCTCCGGGACGGCATATTTCCGCGGTGCGCCGTCCGCTTCCTCCCCTTCCGGGAGATCGCCTGCTTTTCTTGCCAATCCTTTCAGGTTCTGGTACAGTATCCGTGAAATCGTTCAGGAGGTCCCTGCCATGCCCCGCTTGATCGCCTTTGATGTGGAAACCCCGAATTCCTTCAACCACCGGATGAGCTCCATCGGCATCGCCGTCATTGAAGGCGGACAGATCACCGAAACCTTCAGCTCCCTCGTCAATCCCCAGACGCACTTCGATCCCTTCAATGTCTCCCTGACAGGCATCCGCCCCTCCATGGTCAGGGACGCCCCCACCTTTCCGCAGCTCTGGGAGCAGATTCAGCCCCTGATGCTCAGCGGGATCCTGCTGGCGCACAATGCCCCGTTTGATCTTCGGGTCCTCTCCACCTGCCTGGCCGACTATGGAATCGAGGCCCCGCGGTACCTGCCCTTTGCCTGCACCGTTCAGATGGGACGGCACTGTTATCCGGAGCTTCAGAACCATCGGCTGGACACCCTGTGCCGGGAGGTCGGCATCCCCCTGG
The DNA here is from genome assembly GCA_900313545.1 of uncultured Eubacteriales bacterium. The sequence continues at coordinate 10,166 of OMRS01000250.1, forward strand.
ACCACCACCGCGCCGACAGCGACAGCTATGCCTGCGCCAGCCTTCTGATCGACTACCTGTCGCACGGCCTTTCCCTCCAGGACAGTCTCCGCGCATATGACCGCATTGAACGCAAAACCCTGCGCAGCAAAAAGATCCTGCAAAGCATCCTGCCCGAATAGCCTCCCGCCCGGAAAAGGGGAGACGTGCGGAGTCCCCCATGGACCGGGGACCGCAGCCGGGTCACCCCGTGTCCGCAGGATGAGCCCTGCACAGCGGATAAGGGAATCTTCCGCAGGCCGGATGAAACGGGGCCTCCTCCGCGGTCCGCAGCCGTCTGCTGCAGGTCGTCCCGGACCATGTTTTTGTTTCACCATCAGAAATGCCCATTACCGGCCTTGTGCTGATAATGGGCATTTTGATTTGATGCTGCACTTTCGGGCAGGGAGCCTGCCGGCTGCCCCCCCCGAAAGTGCCTCTCCGTTTTGTCGGCAGCCCCCGGCCTGTCACAAAGCGGATGTCCGCCCTCCATGCGGGAATGCAGAGGGCGGTTCAGCTTTTTCTCCGGAGGATGGAAAAAGCGCCTCCGAAGAGGCGCTTAGGGATTTCCGGAAGGCGGCCGGTGACCTTCGTCAGGGCCCTGCGGGCATCTTTCCGCCGTCATTTTACGCTTTCGCGCAGCACTCGCAGATCACCTTTGCGGCCTGCAGGAGCAGGTCCTTTGGAATATTCAGGGGCGGCAGCAGACGGACGCGGTCCTTCGCCGGGATACAGATGACGCCCCTGCTGCGGCAGTCCTCGATGACCTCTCCCGCCGGGCGCGCCGTCTTCAGGCCCAGCATCAGCCCCATGCCCGAGACTTCAAGGATGCCGGGCGTCCCGGAGAACGTCTCCCGGAGCAGCTGCTCCTTCTCCCGGACTTCCGCAAGGAACGCGTCGTCCAGCCGGGACAGGATGCTGAGCGCGCCGGCACAGCAGACCGGGTTCCCGCCGAACGTGGACCCGTGGTCTCCGAAGGAAAAGGTATTCTGCACCTTCTCCCCCAGCAGCGTGGCGCCGAGGGGCAGCCCGCCGCCCAGTCCCTTGGCGGTGGACACCACGTCGGGAGTGAGGCCGTAGTTCATGTAGGCATACAGCGCGCCGGTCCTTCCGTTTCCGGTCTGCACCTCGTCCACGATCAGCAGGATGCCGCGCCTGCGCACCAGTTCCTGCACTTCTTTAGCAAACTTCCGGCTCAGGGGGATCACTCCGCCCTCACCCTGGATGCATTCAATCATCACCGCGGCCACATCGCCCCTGTCGCACAGGCGCTCCAGCGCCTCCATATCCCCCGGCTCCACGTGGGCAAAGCCCGGGGTCAGCGGCTGGAACAGCTCGTGATAGTGGTCCTGGCCCGTGGCGGCCAGCGTGGTCAGCGTCCTGCCGTGAAAGCTGTTCTTCAGCGTGACGATCGTGCTGGCCTGGGGAGAGAGATTCTCAGCGGCGTATTTTCTGGCCACCTTGATGGCGCACTCGTTGGCCTCCGCGCCGGAATTGGAGAAGAAGACCTTCTTCATGCCGGTCCGCTCCGTCAGGATTTTCGCCACCTCGACGCAGGGATCGGTATAAAAGAGGTTGGAGGTATGCTGGATCCGGTTCAGCTGCGCCGTGACCGCCGCGACCCACTCGGGGTCGCAGGCCCCGAAGCTGCTGACGGCGATGCCGCTGCACATGTCGATATAGTCCTTTCCATCGGCATCCGTCAGCAGCGCGCCCTTTCCCGAGACGATTTCAACGGGATAGCGTTTGTAGGTCGGCGCCACATACAGGGCGTCCTCCTGCATCAGTTTTGAATTCATGGCCGCTTTCCTCCTTTATTTCACCATTGTTCCGGCGCCCTCGTCGGTCAGCAGCTCCATCAGGATGGCATGGGGGACCCGGCCGTCCATGATGACCACCGTGCTGACCCCCTGGGTGATCGCCTCCGCGCAGCATTCCACCTTGGGGATCATGCCTCCGGACAGGACGCCCTCCTCCCGGAGCCGGGGGATATCCGCCAGGGAGATCTCCTGAATCAGGGAGTTCGGATCCTTCACATCCCTGAGCACGCCGGGGGTGTCCGTCATCAGGATCATCCTCTCCGCCTGCAGGGCACCGGCGATGAAGGCCGCCGCCGTATCCCCGTTGATGTTGTACACCTGGCCCTTGTCATCCTTTCCGATGGTGGAGATCACCGGGATGTACCCCTTTTCCAGCAGGTCGGTCACCGGCGCAATGTTGACCCGCGTGACATCTCCCACAAAGCCCAGCCGGGCATCCCTGGGGACAACCCGGATCAGTCCGCCGTCAAGGCCGGAGATGCCCAGCGCCTTGCCGCCCTTCTGCTCCAGCAGGCTCACCAGGGTCTTGTTGATCTTGCCGGCGAGCACCATCTGCACGATCTCCACCGTCTCCTCATCGGTTACGCGCAGCCCGTCGATGAAGGTGGGCACCTTGCCCAGGCGGTCCATCAGGCTGTTGATTTCAGGCCCGCCCCCGTGCACCAGCACCACGCGGATGCCGATGAGCCACAGCAGGACCACGTCCTCCATCACCTGCATCTTCAGCTGTTCGTTGACCATGGCGTTGCCGCCGTACTTGACCACGATGACCTTTCCCCTGTACTTGCGGATATAGGGCAGCGCCTGGGTCAGCACCTCCGCCCGCTGGGCATTGGAAAACAGATTCTCCATCCTCTGGCTCCTTTCAGGTCCTGTAGTCGCCGTTGATGCGGACATAGTCATAGGTCAGGTCGCAGCCCCAGGCCCTGGAGCCGCAGGAGCCGTCGCCCAGGGAGACCAGGATTTCGATCTCCTTTTCCGACAGCACGTCCTTGGCTTCCTCTTCGCTGAAGGGAATCCCCGCGCCGTTGCGGCACACGTCCACCTGACCGGCGGGGCTCCTGAAGCTCACATCGATGGCGGACACGTCCACATCCGCACCGCTGTACCCGATGGCGCACAGCACCCGGCCCCAGTTGGCATCCGCGCCGAACATCGCCGCCTTGAGCAGGCTGGAGCAGATCACCGATTTGGCCACGGTCTTTGCCGTGGCGGTGTCCCGGGCGCCGGAAACGATGCACTCCAGCAGCTTGGTGGCGCCTTCCCCGTCTCCGGCGATCATCCGGCACAGCGCCACCGTCACGGAATTGAGGGCCTTCATGAAGGCGGCATAGTCCTCGCCCTCCTCCAGCACGGGGACGTTCCCCGCCATGCCGTTGGCCATGACCACCACCATGTCGTTGGTCGAGGTGTCCCCGTCGATGCTGATCATGTTGAAGGTATCCTGAATATCCCCCTTCAGGGCCTTTGAAAGCATGCCCGGAGAGATGGCCGCATCCGTGGTGATGAACACCAGCATGGTGGCCATGTTCGGATGGATCATGCCGCTGCCCTTGGCAATGCCCCCGATGCGGCAGGTCTTTCCGCCCATCTCAAACTCCACCGCCACTTCCTTGCCGATGGTGTCGGTGGTCATGATGCCCTCCACCGCGGCAGAGCTGCCGTTGGGGGAGAGTTGTGCCACCAGCTCCGGAATGCCCCGGGAAATGGGCTCCAGATTGAGCGGCTCCCCGATCACGCCGGTGGAGGCCACCACCACGTCCTCCGGACGGATGCTCAGGGCCCGGGCCGTCATGGCGCACATCTCCCTGGCCACGTCTTCACCGCCGGCATTGCAGGTGTTGGCGTTTCCGCTGTTGCAGATGACCGCCTGGGCCAGTCCGTCCTGCAGGTGCTCACGGGTCACCACAAGGGGCGCACCCTTCACCAGATTGGTGGTGTACACCGCCGCGCAGCTGGCCGGCACCTGGCTGACGATCAGGGCCAGGTCCTTCTTGGTCCGGCTCCTCCTGATCCCGCAGTGGACGCCGCTTGCCGTATACCCCTGGGCCGCGCACACGCCGCCCGGAATGCTCTTGATCATCGTATTCCTTCCTTTCCTGTCTGCGGCCCGTCAGCAGAGGACCAGGCCCGCGGTCTCCCCGGCCCCGAGGACCAGGTTCATATTCTGAATGGCGGCGCCTGAGGCGCCCTTGCCAAGATTGTCAAAACGTGCCGTCAGCACGATCCGTTCGCTGCCGCCCTGAACGCTGACCTCCAGATCGTCCCTTCCGGAATAGCGCCCGGCGGAGAGGAAGCCCTCCTCGTCCACCGCTTCTCCCGCATGGACCAGGCCCTCCCTGTAATAGCCCCGGTAGATGTCCAGAATCTCCTTCGGCGAGGCCTTGAGGGTCTCCCCGCTCAGCAGAATGCTGACCTCCATGCCGGAATAGTAGGGGGCCACCACCGGACAGAAGACGGGCGCGCGGCTCAGGCCGCAGACCTTCATCACCTCCGGCAGGTGCTTGTGGTTCTGCGACAGGCCGTACATCCTGGGCGCTTCAAGCAGCGCGCTTCGCCCGGGATCCTCATACTGGGCGATCATCTTTTTCCCGCCGCCGGAATATCCGGTCAGGGAAACCACCGGCAGACACGCGTCCGCCCCCAGGACGCCCGCTTCCACCAGCGGCGCGGCCAGGGCAATCATCCCCGTGGCGTGGCAGCCGGGATTGGCGATTCTTCGGGAGGCGGCAATCTTCTCCCGCCGGCCCCCGATCTCCGCAAAGCCGTAGGTCCACCCCCCGGCCGTCCGGTGGGCGGTGGAGGTGTCGATCACCACCGTCTCCGGATTCTCCACCAGGGTCACCGCCTCCCGCGCCGCGTCATCCGGCAGGCACAGGAACACCACGTCCGCCCGGTTCATCAGGTCCCTTCGCGCGGCCGGGTCCTTCCGCAGTTCCTGGGGCAGGGTCAGGATCTCCAGATCCTCCCTGGCGGACAGGCGTTCGGCGATCCGCAGACCCGTCGTTCCGGCGCTTCCATCGATGAATACTTTCTTCATGTTCGGCTCCTCTATGCGTAATATGCAAGAATTATACAGTCAAACGCGCATATGTCAAGCATATTCCGGAAAATTCTTAAATAAAATACATGTTTAATGTTTTTCAAATGCATGTTTTGCACAAACGTGCATTTTTGCAGGATATTTCTTTGGTGCAGGCTTCTCCTCTCACCGAAAAAAAGCCCGGGAATGGGTGTTCCCGGACTATTCTTCACTTTTTGCACGAATCCGGGCCCCTTCCCGCAGGGTTCACGCCTTTGCGGGCTTTCCCAGTTCCACAAACCGCGGGACATGCCGGACCGCCGGAAGAAACACCTCCAGAAGGTCCCGCGTCCTCATCCGGATGCTGCTGGTATTGACGCAGGGATGGCAGCCGAGGGTTTCGTCCTCCAGCACTTCCCGGTCCACCAGCAGCTCCACGATGCCGTCCGGATCGTTCATCAGGCCCAGCACGGTCACGCTCCCCGGGTGCACCCCCAGATACGCCACCATCTTCTCCTCCGGTGCGAAGGAGAGGCGGGCGCTTCCGATCTGTGCGGAGAGCTCCTTCGTCCTGAAGGGCTTGTCCCCGGGCATCATCAGCAGGTAAAAGCGCGTCATCTGCCGGTTGCAGAGCATCAGGTTCTTGCACATGCGCGTTCCCAGCGCCCGGTCGATGTAAAGGCAGGCCTCCATGGTAAAGGCCGCTTCATGGTCCACCCGGTCGTAGGGAATCCCCAGACTCTCCAGCAGATCATAGGTCCGCATCTCCTCCGGGGCGCGGCCCTCCCCATTTTCCGGACGGCCGCAGTGCAGCTGAAGGTTGTCCATCAGCCCACGTCGTCATCGGCGGTGCTGCCGATGCTGAGGGATGCGGAGGGCACAAAGCCGCGCACCCGCTCTCCGCCCACGTAGGTCTCGATGTAGGCCCATGCATAGCGGTTGTAATAGTTGGTCAGGTAGGTCACCTGCGTCCCTTCGGGCAGATAGGTGATGGAGGACGCCAGCCTGGCCGGGTCATCCGTCAGGTCGGCACCTGAAAACATGGTGGCCGGCGCATAGGAGAACGACAGATACGGGCCCTGGGGCTGCCTGCCGCGGATTTCGCCCGCGTCGACATAGCCCACGCGCACGGAGCCGTTGTTGGTCTCATACATCACCAGAATCCAGCCGCTTTCATAGCCGCCGTAGAAAATATCGCCGTTGGTGCTGACCATGGCCTTGCCGTTGGCGCCGCGCCAGCTGTCGGCGGAGGGAGCGGAATAGACGGCCAGCTTCTGCCCGCCGTCCAGATGCAGATACTCAAAGCCCTGCAGGGTGTCAAAGCCGCTGGAATAGCTGTTCCAGATGCTCTTTCCGCCGGGATTGGTGGTTCCCATGTCCCGCATGTTCTGGCGGACTTCCTTGCACAGGCGCTCGTTTGCCCATTCCACATTGTTCATCTGCGGATAGCAGGCCCGCTGATTGTCGGGGTCGCTGTTGGGGACGTACCAGGGGCGTGTCCTGAAATACTGGTCATAGGCGCCGCCGGCCTTGAACACGTAGCCATGCCGCGCAAAAATCTCGTTGAAGATGTAGCCGATGGACTCATAGTTCCACTGCCAGAGTTCATCCTCCGTCAGATAGCGCGTATTGCTGTCCGGAATAATGTACGCCATGTCAGCCAGTGCCGCAGCACCCAGGAGCATCATGGCCAAAGCCAGCGCGAGTGTAGCCAACCATCTTTTTTTCATGTAGATATCCCCCTATTTCAACCGGCTTCAGCCGGCTTTAGTCACCCGTTTCTGCGCTTTCTCCGCCGGATCGCAGGTGCGGTGCATGAACGTGGTCTTGAGACGGCGGGCAGCGCGGGCAGTCGTATAGACGCTCGTCTGTCCGGCATTCACGCGGAACACGCCCCAGCCCCGGGAATCGATGGTCACGCTGTCCTGGCCGCCCAGGACGCTCTGCCAGACCTCGCCGCGGTGGACCCTGCCCACATACATGCGCTTTTCAGCCGCCTCCCCGATGGAGATCAGGCAGGCCAGGCCGCTTTCCTTCATCTGGTGCACGCCCTCCCTCGTGAAGCCCAGCACCTTCTGCTCATCGGCATAGTCGTGCTGTCTTCCGTAGGCGCAGCGGCTGCGCAGCTTCATCAGCATCTCCAGTTCGCTGACCTTCCCGATGCCGCTGTCCGGAATGCCGTAAAGGTCCCCGTAGAACACGCAGGGGATGCCTTCCCTGCGCAGCAGGATCAGGCTGTAGGCCATGGACTTGAACCAGCCGTCCACCCAGCTCTCCAGGGCCTGCCCGGGCTGCGTGTCGTGGTTGTCCACAAACGTCACCGCCATGCGGGGCTCCGTGCCCACCAGGGTCCCTTCAAAGAGGGTCCGCAGGTCGGCCTCCCCCGGGTGACGGGAAATCTCGGCCAGGCGCATGTGCAGGGGCACGTCAAACAGGGTCAGCTCATGCCCGGTTTCATCCAGATAGTTGCGAAGATGCTGAAGGTCCGCGCTCCAGTATTCGCCCACTGTAAACAGCGGCTTGCCGCTGTTTTCCCTCAGGGCGCTGAGCCAGTCCTTCACGTACTCTGCGCTCATGTGCTTGACCGCGTCCAGCCGGAAGCCCTGGACACCGGTCTTCTTCAGATACCACTCGCCCCAGCGGATCATCTCCGCCCGGACCTCGGGGTCTCCCAGATCCACATTGGCGCCCATCAGGTAGTCAAAATTGCCCAGCTCATCGTCCACATCCTTCGCAAAGGACTTGTCCTCCAGCAGCATCAGATGGTGGCTGGTGTCCCTGCAGTCATAGTCCACGGAGGAAAACCTTCTGTGGTCCCACACGAAGGAGGAGTATTTTCTTCCCCTGCCGGGAAAGGTGAAGCCAGTATACACCTCCGCTTCAAAGCTGTCATCTGAAATCTCATTGCGGTTCACGGGATTGACGGACCTGGCCATCACCTTTTCGGTCCGGTCCGCGCCCAGGCGGTGGTTCATCACCATATCCGAGAGGGGCTCGATATGCTGGGCCTTCAGCCGCGAGATGGCATCCAGATACTGTTTGAGCGTCCCGTACTTGGTGCGCACGGAGCCCTTCTGGCGGAATTCGCCCAGATCATACGGGTCATAGACGCCGTATCCCACATCCTTCTTTCCTTCCGTGCCCTTGGTGGCCGGCGGCAGCCAGACCTTGGTGATTCCGTCCCTGCGCCACTGCGGGGCCAGATCTCCGATTCTCTTCCAGTGGAGGCCGTCATTGGGCAGGTACCATTCAAAGCCCTGCAGCATGGTTTCATTTATATGTAAATTTTGCTTATTCATCATCAAACTCCCCTTTCTGAGGCACCTG
>OMRS01000317.1 GCA_900313545.1 uncultured Eubacteriales bacterium
CTCCTCCCAGTTCGTCTACTCCGCCACAAAGGAAAAACGGTCAGCGGGCTATTATGTTCTGCGGGTTTTTCTGCTGCTGTTTGCCTGCGTGCTGGCCAGTGCTGCGAGCGTTTATGCGGCGCGCACCTTCGTCTTCAGCCACGGGCTCCAGGCCAACCGGACCACGGAGGCCGTGATCGAGGTGACGGCCACCGAGATCGATGGGCATCCCGGTCATCTGATTACCATCCGAGGGCGGGAGAACGCCACGGTGTATATGCCGGAGATGCAGTCCTCCTATATTCTGTCAAACGGCCAGGTGGAGATTCCCGTGCCGGACTACATGTGGTATGATACGGACTCTTCGGTTTATGCCGTTCCATGCGAAACGGATACCATGGATATCACCATCACCCCCTATATCCGGTATTCACAGGAAGGTGAGCAGTTTCAGCTTGAACCGATCCGCTATACCATCGATGTGCCCCTGTCCCCCATTTATCTGATCAATCCGACCACGAAGCGCGTGGAGCTGGGCGTATCCATTTACGAGGTCCGCATCAATGTCAACCGGGGCTCCACCGTGATCATTGACGGAACCAACGTTTCCACACTGATTCGCGATACGGGAAATGTTTCAAAGAACGTGCAGGTGCTGCCGGTGGGCGACAATACCATCTCCATCTCGGTCAAGAGCAAGTTCTATCGGGAGAACAAGATGGAGGTGGTCCTCTACCGCGAGCCTCAGGAAATCCCGCTGGAACTGGCTCCCACGGTCATCGTGGAATGGAACTATGAGGCCGACAACGAGCAGTACCAGGCCAGCATCAGCGGCACCACCCTGCCCGGCGCGGACATCACCATCGAATCTCCGCACGAGAACCTGACCCTCAACAAGGAAACGGGCGCTTTCAGCTTCAAGCCGCTTTTTACCAAACTGGGCAACAATGACGTGGTTATCCGGGCGTCCTATCCCGGCAAGGCGGATTCGGTCATCACCCATACGGTGTACTACATGCCCACCGCGGACGTCTACACCCGCCGCGCATGGAACCTGGATACCCAGTACAGCGATCTGATCACCTACATCAGCATGCGCATCGGCACCATCTACGTGGGCGAAGGCGTCATTACCCGGATCATTTCCACAGCGCCTCAGCTGGCAATTATCAATATCGGCAGTGACGGACTTGAAAAGAACGTGATGATCGAAAACAGCTCCAAGACCACATGGGTCGTGGGAAGCCGGTACCGCATCTACGGCGAAGCCTATGGAATGTACGGCAACATGCCCCGACTGACGGTCCGCTACACCTATCTTGAGGAATGACAATGAACAGGCTAAATGACGTTCATCTCGGTCTCCGCTTTTTTTGCGATCAGGTGCACATGCTTTCCTCCCTGTGCGTGTCCTTTGGAAACGACCATCAGTCTTTTCAGCAGACATATGGGGTTTCCCAGGAGGTGGAACTGAAGGAAGGCCGCTTTGTTCCCTGTGTGCGCCCTCTGATGCCCCGGAGCATCTATGACCTGGCTTCCCTGACCAAACTGTTCACTGCTGTACTGGTTCTGCGCCTGAGCGAGCGCGGACAGCTGGACCTGCAGCGTCCCGTATGTCAGCTGGATTCCCGGTTTGTTCATCTGAAGGAGGTGTCCCTGTGGGAGGTGCTGACCTTTCAGGCGGCACTGAGGACTCCCGGTCGGATTGATGAGGCGCCGGATGCCACCTCTGCGCTGCAGCGTCTTTTTCAGGTGGAGCGCTGCGAGCTGCCTGCCGTGCGTATCTATTCGGATATCAACGCCATGGTGGCTGCCTGTGTGATGGAGGCAGTTACCGGCAGGGATTATATGACCCTTCTGCACGAGGAGATCCTGGACCCGGAGGGGATGCGTGACACTTACAGCCGGGTTCCCCCCGAGCAGCATTTCCGTCTGGTGTCCACCTGCTTTGAGCACCGGTTTACCCGAGGAGCCTGTCGCTTCAGGACAGATCCCCCTCTGGGGCTGCCCCATGATCCCAAGGCGCTGAAGCTGACCGGACGGGAAGGCTGCGTGTACGGACACGCCGGTCTGTTTTCCACCCTTGACGACATGACCCGTTTCTGTCAGGCGCTGCTGAAAGGGCGTCTGCTCTCCCGGGAAAGCCTGAGGCTTCTGGGAACCAATGTCACCGGAAGGCCCAATGGCGACGGCACCTACCGGCAGTATCTGAGCCTGTTGTGCTTTGTCCGGCATCCCGTGCAGCGGCTCAGCGAGGTCCCCGGCTGGATGAGTCCCCTCTCCTTCGGCCTGAGCGGCTTTACCGGCAATGCCATCGCGGTGGACCCGTTGAACAATGCGTTTACCGTGCTGCTGGGCAACCGCGTCCACAACCGGCTCTCCTTTACCGATGTCCCCTTTGAGGATTTTATCCGGCGCGGGGAATGCACAATAAAAGAGGATGGAACCGGCTTTTTCCGCCTTGCGGACGGAAGAAGGGTCTCATCCTCTTTGCGCTATGTATATTTCAAGGACGCCCAGATTCACGGGCGGGTGTATGCCTGTCTGCTGGAGGAGGGACTCCTGCGGGAGAAGCGATAAAGCTGTACGCAGTCGTCCCGGTGCCCTTCGCACGCCGGATTCAGAAAGTCAGATTCAGGAAGTCGAGCGTGGCAAAGTAGTCCTTTGGGGTCTCTGCACGGCGGATCAGCTCAAAAGTTCCGTCCGGATGCAGGAGCACTTCGGCACTTCTCAGTTTGCCATTGTAATTATATCCCATGGAGTGGCCGTGCGCGCCGGTGTCATGGATGTACAGAAGATCACCGCTGTTGATTTGCGGCAGCTTGCGGTCAATGGCAAACTTGTCATTGTTCTCGCACAGACTGCCCACCACGTCGTAGAGATGGTCCTCAGGGGCATCTTCCTTTCCAAGAACCGTGATGTGGTGGTAGGCTCCGTACATGGCCGGACGCATGAGATCGCAGGCGCAGGCATCCGTGCCGATATAATCTTTGTAGATGTGCTTGCTGCGGATGGCGCGGGTCACCAGGGCGCCGTTTGCTCCGAGCATGTACCTTCCCAGCTCCGTAAACAGAGAGATTCCGCCCAGGCCCGCCGGCTCAAGAATCTCGCGGAAGGCATCCTTTACGCCGTTTCCGATGGTCTGGATATTGTTTTCATGGTCGTCCGGTTTATAGGGAATGCCGATTCCGCCGGACAGGTTGATAAACGACAGGCAAACCCCCAGTTTCTCCCGGATTTCCACCGCCAGATTGAACAGAATCCTGGCCAGTTCAGGGTAATACCCCTCTGTGATGGTGTTGGAAGCCAGGAAGGCATGAATGCCGATGTTTTCCGCACCTTTGTCCCGGAGCGTGGCGATGGCCTCCAGAATCTGTTCACGGGTCATGCCGTACTTTGCATCCCGGGGATGGTCCATGATCTGGTTGTCGAGCAGGAATTCCCCGCCGGGATTGAAGCGCACGCAGAGGGTCTTCGGAATCCCTGCCTGTTTTTCCAGAGGCGCGATCAGGGAAATGTCATCCAGGTTGATGATAGCCCCCAGTTCATGGGCGAGGCGGAATTCCTCATCGGAGGTCTCATTGGAGGAGAACATGATCTCATTTCCCGAAAAGCCGCAGGCACGGCTGAGCATCAGCTCCGTCATGGAGGAGCTGTCCGTGCCGCAGCCTTCCTCCCGGAGAATCTGCAGGATCCGGGGATTGGGCGTCGCCTTGACGGCAAAATACTCCTTGAAGCCGGGATTCCAGCTGAAGGCCTCCCTGAGGGCACGGGCCGTCGCGCGGATCCCGGCTTCATGATACAGGTGGAACGGAGTGGGAATCTCCCGTGCGATTTCCTCCGCTTTTTCAAGCGTGACAAAAGGGGTCTTCTTCATTCATGTGCCTCCTCTGTGTTTTGAAAAGAATGAATCCAGCAGTTCCCTGCACGGGGCTTCCATCAGGCCGCCTTCGCACCGGGCTGAATTGGTGAATGTCGGATCTTCAATGAGGTTGTAGATGCTTCCCGCGCAGCCGGCCCGGGGATCAAAGGCGCCATAGACCACCCTTCCCACCCGGGCAATGACCGCTGCGCCTGCGCACATGGGACAGGGTTCCAGCGTGGAATAGAGGGTACATGACTGCATCTCACGGCGGGAGAGCCGGGAGGCGGCCTGGCGGAGGACCAGCATCTCCGCATGGGCGGTGGGATCCTGGTCCCTGACGGTGCGGTTTCCCTCCCGGGCGATGACCGTTTCCCCCTGCATCAGCACGGCGCCCACTGGAATTTCCCCGGCCTCCATTGCTTCCCGGGCCATTTCAAGGGCGGTTTCCATGGCCCTGCGGTCCCCGGTCACGGAGCTCCTTTTTCGGAGGAGGGCATCAGCCTGCCGAGGGTCCGGCGGACCTTGCCTACACCCCGCTCCCACAGTCCTGGAGCACGGAGCATCCGATCGATGAGCTCAGGACGGAATCCCTCCCGGGCAAACTGCTGGAAGAAACGATTCCGGTTGCGGTGCGCGACGGCCGGAACGAAAATGCTGGGATTAAAGCGTTGCATGGGCGCGAGGTCCTTTACCTCAAAGAGGTTCAACTGCTCCTCGATGGAGCGCAGCATCTCCCGGCCCTTTTCCGTGTTGCACAGGATCAGGGACAGCCCCGTATCATCATCTCTGTCCGGATACAGGTCCTGTGCGCCCCACAGGTCCGCCAGGGTCAGATCGGCAGCATGGCAGCCGTGGCGGATCCGGCAATGGTGGCAGGAGGGGCGCAGATACAGATTCTGCAGGAAACCCCGCATGTAGGGGTCCTCGGTCTGAGAAGCCACCCAGGAGGACCCGTCATTAAAGTCGGCCTTCACGGAAAAATCCTTCCAGCCGTGAATCTTGCTGCGAAAGCCGAAGGACGTGAGGGTACGCCCGTCCCGTGTGAGCCAGTTCAGATAGCTTTTGAACACGGCAGGCGAAGGAACACCGTGGCAGACAAAGTCCACCGCTGTGAGCAGTTCGTTTTCCTCGGGAGAAAGGCTTTTTCGCAGTCCCTCCACCTGACAGGGCGTTCCGGCAAAGAGCACCGGCATGCCGTTTTGCAGGACCTGTCGGGCATGGACCACGGCAGAGGCCACCTGGCTTTCCACGTATTTGGAACCGAACATGGCCTCTATGCCCTCCCGGGTTACAGCCCCCGCATGCTCCACTTCAAAACTGTCGGTGAATACCGCGCCAAAGACCACGGCCCCTTCAGAGTGTTTTTTATGCGCCAGGAGTGAAAAGATGCCGCCGGAAGACGCGCGGGTGCGGACGTCCGCGTCCACTGCCGCTCCGCCAAAGACTGACAGGGGCTGTACAGATGTGCGGGATTCTTTTTGTGTACAGAACAGCTCACACCGGTTGCAGCCGATACAGCGCGCGCTGTCCACATGAGGAACAGCAAAGCCTTCTGCGTCTGCCTTCATGATGATTGCATCCACCGGGCAGATTGTCACGCAGGCGCTGCATCCGCAGCACTGGGATGACTGTTGGCGTACCGTGGTTCTGCTGGCCATAAGGGTCTCCTTTTCTGCAGTCGTGTTCAGGAAAGCATCTGCCGGACCGCTGCATCCAGAGGCTTCAGGTATTCCGGAAGCACCTGCTGCAGGTGTGCTCTCTCCCGGTCCTCCCGGAGCATCAGCTGCGAGACGGCAGACGCCAGCTCTTTTTCGCTCTGCATCTGCTGGACCTGCAGCAGATGTCCATCCTCCTGTCCGAAGAGGTCACGGGCGATTCCCCGGGCTTTGACGGAGTATCCGATGACCAGTGTGGGGACGCCGGTGGAATAACCGGCAATGGACAGGTGCGTCCTGGCGGTGATAAGCATGCGCAGCCCGGACACGAGGGTTTTGTACTGGCCTGCCGTCCAGCCGGAGGGCACCATGAACACCCGCTCGTTCCCGGCAAAGCTTTCCTGGAGGCGGCCCAGGGCTTCTCTGTCATCATCGTGACTCCAGGTAACATGGGGAATCAGGGCGATGGAATGGCCCGTCTCCCGCAGGAGCATCTCGATGACGTAAATGAAAGCGTTCAGCACCACCTGGCTGTTCTCCGCACAGAACAGGGCAAGGGGCGAGAGATTGATGCCGATGGTGCCGTTTTTCACCCAGCGCTCCGGCATCTGCACGCTTTGCATTTCCAGACGAAAGGCGGGATCCCTGCTGAGAAACACAGGGAGCCGCTTGTCCCTCATGGCCTCATAGGTCAGGCTTTCCCGGGCATAGATGCGTTCATAGGCCGACAGATCCTCCATCATCCGGCTGTCCAGACGGTCCGGATCAATGGAACAGCTCCAAAGGACCTTCGGGGTGCGGATATGACGGTTGATATAGTGCATGTGCTCCTGCCAGCCATAACAGTAGGTATCCCCGCCGATCGACAGGCACAGGTCGCTCCGGTTCCCTTCCTGAATGACGGGGGAGTATCTGCGTGTAACCTCCGTCTCGCGGCGCTGTCCGAGCCTGTAGCCAACGGAATTAATCAACCGCAGGGGGCTCAGGGGAGAAATGGTGGGTGAAATGATCCGGAAAACCTCGCGGATACCCGCCTTCCGGTCCACTTCCGGAGAATTGCTTGCCAATACGATCTGCGCTTCCTGCAGAAGGCTTGCCGTGGACCGGACGATCGCCTCGCATCCCTTGTTTTCGCAGCCGGAGTGATTGTACAGCAGTATCTGTTTCATCGCTTGATCCTCCAGGTCCGGTGCAGTGTTTTTTCCCTGATGCGCATCAGGTAGTAGAATCCGGGGAAATTCCCCTGTATGACCCTTCTGTACAGAGCCATGTCCCGTTTGGGGATGCGGGATTCGTCGATCCCTTCCAGAACCAGCGGGCGGATCCGGTCATTGAAGTGCTTCATGCACTCCCGGATGCCCCGCTCCTTCTCGTCCAGCCAGACGCAGCTTTGCAGGAAGTCGCAGAAATATTTCTCCTTGACCCCTTCCTCCAGGAGCAGCTGGCTCATGGCATGAAGCATGGGCTGGTGCGCATCGCTGTAGGAGGTGATGCTCTTCATGGCGGACCCCTCGTGGACCCGGTAAACATAGGTCCATTCCTGGATATGCTGCACCCGTGTGACATGCAGGTACAGGCGCAGATTCAGCAGCACGTCCTCCCCGATGCGGATGTTTTCATTGAGTCTTGGACCGTCCCGGAAGAGATCGGCGCGGTAAAGCTTGTTCCAGATGTTGTTGAAGATGCGATGCATGTGAATCAGTTCACGGACGATTTCCGAGGGCTGGATGATGCCTGTGGTGATGTGCAGACGTTCCCGGCGCCGGGTAGACTGATCAAACAGCGTATGGTTGGCGGAAATGATATCAGCTCCGCTGCGCACCGCCCCCTGATAGAGCCGGCTGAGGGCGTCTTTTTCAAAGGCGTCGTCCGCATCCAGAAAGGCCAGGTAGCTTCCACGCGCCTGATCGATACCCAGGTTCCGGGCTGCGCTGACGCCGTGATTCCCGGTCTCAATGAGCCGGACCCGGGGGTCCTCTTTCTGATAGGCGTGCAGGATCTCCCCCGTCCGGTCCGTCGATCCGTCATTGATCAGGATGATTTCGATTTCAGGAACGGTCTGGGCCCTGAGGCTGCTCAGACAGACATCCAGGTATTTTTCTGCATTGTAGCAGGGCACAATGACGCTGATATCCGGACGGATTCCCATCATGTCTCCTCTTCTTTCTTATGGATAAATGACGCTCAGGGGCGGACAAAGGATCAGCCCCAGAAAGTAGCCTTTTTCCTTGAAGGTCAGTTCCTGCAGCTTCACCCCTGAAGTCAGGCGGCGGATCCATTCCCGCCGCCATGCAAAACCTGCTTTCAGGCGGCCGTGATCCACGCGGAGGGTACGCAGATGCAGGTCCATGCTTGCCCTGAAAAGCGGACCCCGAAGGTTTGAACAGGTCAGAAACTCGTCGATGGCTGCAAACATTGCCAGGCTGCTGTCATAGCGCCTGCCTTGGGAACGGGTCATGGCAGAGTCTCCGCCCCGTTCGTACAGGTACAGGATGTGATCGGACATGATCCATCCGCGCGCTGCCCGGAAGGCATACAGGTTGAAGATCACATCTTCCCCTACCCGGATGTTCTCAGGGACGAGGATGCCGGCTTCCAGGATCATGGAGCGCAGGTAAAGACGGGCACACATGGAATTGAGGGCGCTGTCGCCCCGGATGAGGCTCTCGTAGATCGCTTTCCGGTCTCCCCGCGCACAGACATGATCCTCCATCCTGCCGCCCTCATCCCGAAAAAGGATGCGGTAAGCGCCGCAGACGATATCCCGCTCCGGGGACGTGAGGGACATCAGGTGGGCAAGAGCGTCACAGGTCAGATGATCGTCGGCATCGAGGAAAAACAGCCAGCGGCCCCGGGCTTCCCGGATCCCGCGGTTGCGGGTGGCGGAGACTCCCCGGTTTTCCTGTGTCAGAACACGCATGCGCGTCTCGCTGCGGGCAAGATGCTGCAGATGCTCCAGTGTATCATCGCCGCTGCCGTCGTCGATGGCAATCAGCTCCCAGTTTTCAAAGCTCTGGGCGCTCACGCTGCCCACTGAACGCTCGAGGAACGGCCCGCAGCGCCAGCAGGGCATGATGATGCTGACTTCAGGACTGCTGTTCATGGTCCACCTGCTCTTCAAAGCGCCGGTCCCGGGCTTCCGCAATTTTTCGGCGGATCACCTGAAAGGGATAGATCAGCGGGTATACCACCGGATAGATGCCATGGCGGATCAGCTCCTCCGTCACGATTCCCGGAGGGGTCAGCTTCCGCCGGGAAAGGTCCCGGGGATTGAGCATGTCATCCGCATCATGAAAGCGCTTGATCACTCCGCCCACGCCGCTGTCCTTATAGAACCGCAGCAAAACGCTGTTGACGTAGTCCACCCAGTACTTTTCCAGAAGGCCGTAGCGCTGAAGCAGTGCGCGCATCTCCCGCAACCAGGGGGCATGCCGCTCGAATTCTCCCTGTCTCTCCGAGTGCATGACGGAACGGTTGTGCATGCGGTAGCGGTAGGTGACCTGATTGACAAACGCAGTCCGGGCTCCGCAGAGGATGGCCTCCAGGTTGAAGAGGGCATCCTCGGAAATCTTGACGCGGTTGCACAGCCGGAGATGGTGCTCCCTCAGAAAGGAGAGCCGGTGCAGCTTGTTGCACATGATGTTGAGCACGCTGTCCCCCTCGATGAGCCGGCGGATCATGGCGTGCTTGCGTGCCTCATTCGCCTTCCCTGGCCAGGAGGCATCCGGGTACACCTTCTGGTCCACCACGGAACCGAAAAGCTGGTGCACGCCGATGACCATGTCGGAGCCCTGACTGCTGTCCAAAAGGGTGGAGACAGCATCGATGGGCAGAACGTCGTCCGCATCCACAAACATCACCCATTCGCCGGTGGCAGCGTCCAGCCCCGTATTTCGGGCATCCGAGGAGCCCTTCCCCAGATTCTGAAGGTGCTGCATCCGGCCGTCCTGGCGGCAGAAGACCTCCATGATGCGCACGGTGTTGTCCGTGGAACGGTCATCCACCAGCAGAATGTCCAGATCGCTGTGGGACTGCGCGCTCACGGAGGCCAGGCATTCCGCCAGGTATTCCTCCGCGTTGTGGCAGGGAATGATCACGCTGACTTTCATGGCGCTTCCTTTCTTCAGGGAGAATTCCTTCTCATGAAATCATACCGTAGGCGCGGCGAACATCTCCGTGCAGCCATCTGGCGGCAAACAGGCGGGCGTTCACCTGGGAGCGCAGCCCTTTGCC
>OMRS01000318.1 GCA_900313545.1 uncultured Eubacteriales bacterium
CGAGACGTTCCAGCACCGTGGCGAAGTTCGTCTGATAATCGCAGGCTGTCCCCGGGAGGAGCATCAGTGTTTTCCCGGTCAGGTTGCCCTCCTCATCAAACTGCATTCTGTTTTGCCTCCTTCATCAGCCGGACCATCCGGTTCCGGCCCTCCCTGGCTTTTTTCACAATCGGAAAGACGGGACAGCGGCGGAACATGCCTTCGCCGACAATCATCCGGTCATCCGCGCCGGTTTTCTTCATGGCCGCCTCAAAGGACGGTGCGCAGGCCTGCAGCGTCCCGTCAGGGCCGGTGATGAAGTACCCCCGGGACAGTGCGTAAAATCGCCCCGCCGCAGCCAGATCATGCAGCCCGGCACGCTGCTGCCCCCATGGCGCATGCTCTCCTCAGCGGTTTTCATCACCTGTGCCGGGATGACGGCATCCTGTTTGTCCAGTTCAACCATCCGCGCCACCCTTCCCCGGTGCCGGCGCAGGTTCCCGGGGAGACAGCCATGAGACGGCCCGGCATCGGTATATCCCGATGCCCGTCATTGATGTATGCACCATACCCGGCGCCGGATTCCCGCCTGACGATGTTCCCGGAACAAAAATGCACTCCGGGGCATCATCCCTGAGGATTGCCTTGCAGGGCTCATGGATCCTCTCACAGGCTTTGGCCAGCGGATAGTCCGTGCACAGCGGGCAGGCAGGGGTGAGCAAACCGGGTCCTGTTTCCTTCGCAGACCGCAGCGCCTTCCTGATGGACGCAGGTCCCCATCATGCCGCCGATCGGGAAAAGACCCGCACTGACCATGTGTCCTTTATAAATCAGCTTCAGCGCAGGATAACCCGTGACGTCGGCCCGGCTGAACTCAAAGGCTTCGTCCTTAAAGCCGGGATGCGGTTCTTCCTGTGTTGTTCCCTCCGGTTTTCCAGGAGCTCTTCAGTCGCGGGGCCCGCCCGCCGCTTTTAGAGGGCATGCCGCCACGAACAGCTTTTTGGGCAGCTCACGGCTGATCGACGCTGATTCACTTTGATGTTAGGTTTTACTAACTCATGTGCAAAAAAAACATGCACGCCAGGTGCCTGTTTGTGTCGCCCCTCCGGCTGCTTCTCTCTGACGTTTCTTTCGGCCCGGAGCTCTGCCTCTCTGATATGACCGCGTCTTCCGCAGCCGCCCCGGATCCGCCCAGAGGCTCCGCACAGGGAATTCTTCCATTCATCGCGCACAGATTCCCCTGCGCTTTGCTGTTTCCCGTACAGGGCGGCAGCCTTTCAACAGATGACGCCTCGGATCGCGGAAGCTCAGCATCAGGGGGACAGCAGATCTGTTAGACGTTCCAAACAATATTATACTCCATTTTTCCCGGAAGACAAGCATATCAACGTGAATTCCCCCTATAACGGACTAACCGGCTAAATTTTCTGTTTTGAAACCCTTTCTGAATCCTCCGCAAAAGGGGGGCTTCGGCAAATGAAATCCGGGTTCAGAGAACCGGAAAGCCCCTGCTTCCGAAGAAGCAGGGGCACGTTGCCTTCCATGTTGACACGGTTCACCTGCAGGCGCAATGGAACCGGTATCCCTCTTTGCGCATCCGCGGTTATTTTTTCGACTGATAGGCCGCGATACGCTTTGCCACGTTGTCTTTGATGTTGTTGTAGAAGATTGAATAGTCGTCCTGGTGGTAGCTCTGCGGTCCGGTATACTCCTGCATATCGTTGGGTACGGCGTCGGCATTCGTGATCACCGTGCCGCGGGCAAGGTTGACCTGCGCATCGCCGTTGATGTCGCGGATCCCGGCCTTGCCGGTCTTCGCATCCATCACCATCGAGCCGAGGTTCCTGCTCGCCGGAGCATACGTCTCATCGAGCTTCCAGTTGAGCGGGTTAATGCTGATCGCGTTCGGCAGCACCAGCGCATTTGCAGCATTTTCTTCCACGTTCTTCGGCCCCTCAGCGTTCCAGCTGATGATCACCCCGGTGTCGCTCTCGCCAGTCGCGAACTTCAGGTGCGGGTTGGACTCGAGATATTCCTTCGTGACGGAGTAGCCGATTGCATAGGCGGCTACCATGCGCTTGTAGTATTCGGGATGCTCCCTGAAATACCCCTGCAGCACCAGGCGAAGGATCGCCGCTCCCTGGCTGTGGCCGGCAATGACGAACGGGCGGCCCTCGTTGTAATTCTCGAAGTAGTAGTCAAGCGCGGCAGTCACATCGTCATAAGGCGTGCCGCTCATGGCCGATTCGATGTTTCCGGTCTCCGCCATTTTGCGAATTACGAATGCGATGCCGGCCTGGCGGTAAAACGGGATAAACAGGTTGGTGGAATCCTCAAACACGCTCGACTTGATCGCGTGCTCGATTCCGATACTCTCCAGCACCACGGCGTTGTCGAGGGGGGCGAATTCAGGATCGCCCTCATTCGTGCCGCCGTACATCGTCGAGTAAATATAGAAGGTGTCGACGTCCTTCGTGATTTCCGGGAGCCTGTACCAGCATTCCGCCTTGGAATAGTCGGGCGCTTTTCCTGCACCTTCAGCGCCTGCGGCGGACCGTGCCGGTTCTGCATGGCCGGCTGTTTCCGATTCTCCGCCAAAGGCGGTCAGGCCAAGGCCCATGGCTCCCATCAGAGCCAGGTGTAATAATCTCTTCTTCAATCTCTCTTCCTCCGTTATCATGAGTATGACATCATGTATGGGGTCGCATATTTTTGCAGTGGTGCATCACGGCACGCCATCCGATTTATTATAAGCAAATAATACACAGACGTCAAGAAAGAAGCCGCGCCCCGCAAAGGAGTCCCCGGCGATGGCCTGCCTGGAAAAACAGCACCCCGGTCTCTCTTCCCGGCTCGTCTGCGAAATACACAGCCGCAGTGATAATCGGAATCAGCTTATCGTCTTTCCGCAAGCCTGATAAAGCTCCCCGCTGGTGAGCCTGATCTTCGGCACACCATGATCAGCCGTGATTTCACCCTCTTCAGAGACAGCCTCTTTCCTGGATGACCGTTTGATCTCTGCGGTCTGCCTCAGGCAGCCCGGCATATCATACCGCCCATCCTTCACGGGCATCCCGTAACGAACCCAGTCCTGCAGCTCCGCTCCGAGAATCACCTGGATGGCGTTGTCATCCATCATGGCGTTCCACGTTTTCAGCAAGTCGCGGGTTTTCCGCACAGGCACCCTGGCATTGTTTCCATACGGCACGGTCATCTCCGCAGTATCCGGTTTCTGAAGCTCCTCCGGTTTAATGGTCTGCTCTCCATCATAGAGAAGACAGTTGAAGGCGTCCGCGAAAAACACGGGATGGAAAGAACCTGCTTTCCTTCAGTGTCCATCACTCCCGTTCACATCCTCCTCCCCATCATACGCTCATCTCATGTGTCGGCCTGCCATTGCAGCTCCTCCCCTGCACGTGAGCATAAAGTCGGTCATGACCTTCCGAAAAACGGCTTTCAAAACGGCATGTTCCGGCTTATGAAGCATAACAGAAGCACCACCGGCGGGCAAAGCCTGTGCGACGATCTGAATCCTCCGCAGCGCCTGCGAAAGGACTGACACCGGGTTCTCATGCAAAGGGGAGCATGGCTGTTTGACCAGCACCGCCAGGACAGCCGCCTCGCCTGCCCGTTCACTCTTCCACGGATGTTCAGATGTCCCTCCGGGCCTTCGGGATTTCCGGCGGAGAAAAGCACCTCCCTGTTCC
>OMRS01000333.1 GCA_900313545.1 uncultured Eubacteriales bacterium
ATTATCGATGGGAATGACCTTCTCAGCATCCCCCCGGCTGTGGCGCTTGCGGGGGTCCGCCTGGCGCTGTTCATTGCCTTCATAGCCGTCATAGAAAACCGGAACGTCCTTGTTATGCTGATCGATGATCAGATGCTCTTCCCCGGGCACCTCCTCCGCAGGCTCGGTTTCCGACACTTCCATCTCCACAAGAGGCATTCCAGGGTCTCCAGGTTCAGGAAGAGGTTCCAGCACTTCCGCAGTTTTGAGCGTGTGGCTGACCTGTGCTGCCTGCTGGCGAAATCTGCGCAGGCGGTGGGCGCCTTCCTCCCTGCGCTGGATCAGTTCCTCAATCTCCTCGGAGACGGTGGGATGCTGAGGCGGCGGCGTCTTTTCTGCATCTTCCAGCGTATCCTTATCATTGAAACTGGTAATCTGCAGATAAGGCTTCTTTTTGTGCAGATCCGCCTCCCAGTCCGCCTCCGCGAGGGGATCCGCCTTGGGCAGTTCCGTTCCGCACCGGTTGCATTTGGGAAGATATGCCTGGTTCCATGCGCCGCATTTGGGACATTTCATTATTTTATATCCGGCGAATTCCTCTGACTGTACGGGAATCTTCGCCCCGCAGACCGCGGTCCTTCTGTGAATCGACTTGATTGACAGGGCACAGGGCTTCCTGGGCCGAGCGCACCTGTATGCGAAGTGTAACATATCCGGATAGTTCCGTCAAAAACGGATGGTTCCCGCCCATGCCTGACACGGCTGAGAATGCACAAGCAGACCTCCGTGCTGACACCCCGGTCCGTTTGTTTATCCGGCTTGTGGTCAGCGCACCTGCGCATCACCCGGGGCACCGGGCCTGATTCTGATCCGGAGTGCCGCGATGCCTGTACAGGCGCACCTCTTCACCCTGTTCCTTCCACTGTCCGCGGTCTTGTTCTTCTCCGTGTTCCTGTGTTAAAATACCCCCTGATAATGGAAGGAGAGTCTGCGTATGGATAACCGGTTCCGTTCGGTTCTGCAGGATGATTTCAAGGAAGACATCGTCTGCAGCCGTTCCACAACCCTGTCAAACATCATGTACATCCTCTGCTGGATATTTATCGTCCTGCTGGCTGTCTATGCCTTTCTGGGGCTACAGATTCTGATGATCAGCTTCAGCCTGCCCAACCTGCTCACCCTCCTGCTCAGCGCCGGAGCCGCCGTTGCCCTGTTCTTCTTCAAGGACTATCTGAAGATCGAATATGAGTACACCTTCACCAACGGAAATCTGGACTTTGCCAAGGTGATGCGTTCAGCCCGCAGGAAGGAACTGGGAAGCATGAACGTCAAAAAGCTCACCGCCTGCGGGCATGTGGCCCATGAAAGCTTTCAGACGTACATCTCCATGAAGGATCTTGTCCGAAGGAACTGGTTTCTCAACCGGGACGGCAACCTGTTCTACCTGTATTACATCCGTGACAACCGCAAGCACATCATCATCATCGAGCCCAGCGAAGAAATGGTGGCGCTCATCCGCAAGACCGTGGATCCCGGGGTCTACAAGGGGTGAACCATGGATCTCATTTATCTGGATAACAGCGCCACCACACGTCCCTTTGACGAGGTGATCGGGAAGATGGCCTCCTGCATGCGGGATGCGTATTTCAATCCCAGTGCCGCCTACGCCCAGGCCCTTCACCTTGAAAAGGAGGTTGCCTCCGTACGCAGGATGCTTCTTCAATGCACGCACGCGACGGAGGGCACCGTGGTCTTCACCTCCGGCGGCACGGAGGGGGACAATCTGGCCATCCGGGGGACACTTGCGCGTGTGCACGGCGCCTGCAACGTGGTGGTCAGCCCTCTGGAGCACCCTGCGGTGACCCGGACCCTCCAGGACCTGGAAGGTCCGCAGTGCGAAATCCGATGGATGAAGGTGGACGGGGAGGGGCGTATCAACCTTGCACACCTTGAAAGCCTGCTGGATGCACAGACGGCACTGGTGATCTGCATGCACGTCAGCAATGAGACCGGCACCATCCAGCCACTGCGGGAGCTTTCGGCCCTGGTACGCACCCTTGCGCCCGGCGCCCGCATTCTGGTGGATGGCGTACAGGGGTTTTTGCACGTCCCCTTCTCCCTGACCGAGGACGGCATCGATTTTTACACCGTCAGCGCCCACAAGGTGCATGGACCAAAGGGGACCGGCGCTCTGGTCATGGCAAAGGGGATTTCTCCAGTCCCGCAGCTCACCGGCGGGGGGCAGGAGGGAGGACTGCGCTCCGGCACGGTGGATGCCCCGTCCCTGCTTGGCTTCGGGTGTGCCATGGCGCGCCTGCGGGAGATTCCCGCACATGCGCATGCCCTGCGGGAGATGAAACTGCGTCTGTGGGAGCAGCTCCGGGAGACCCCGGGGATCCGGGTCAACGGCCCTGATCCCGCCGATCCGGAGAAAAGCGCGCCGCACATCCTCTCCCTGCGTTTTGACGGTGTCCGCGGAGAGGTCATGCGCAACGCTCTGGAAGGGGAAGGCATCCTGTCTTCAACAGGTTCCGCCTGCTCCTCCCACCGTCAGAAGGTCAGCCCGGTGCTGACCGCCATGGGCCTTGACCGTGAGGCTGCCGACGGCACGGTGCGCATCAGCCTCGGAGCCCTGAATACCCCCGACGAAATGGACCTCGCCGCCCGGAGCATCCTCCGGTGCTACGGGATGCTGCGCCGGTACAGGAGGAGATAAATTGCGAAATGTGCTGCTTTTGCGCTACGGGGAGGTCTTCCTGAAGGGACAGAACCGCCCCTATTTCATGCGCAAGCTGATTGACCATGTCCGTACTGCGGTGATGCCCATGGACGGACATGTCTGGTTTTCAGAGGGACGGATTTATGTTTCCGGCTACGCTCCGGATCGGGAAAAGGACTGCATCGACCGGGTCAGCCGGGTCTTTGGCATCCATTCCGTTTCTCCCGCAGTGGAAATGGACAAAACGGACTTTTCCGCCATCTGCGCGCAGGCCGCTCAGATGATGCACGGCCGCACCGGTTCCTTCAAGGTGCTCGCCAAGCGCTCTGACAAGCATTATCCGCTGACATCACCGCAGATCGCCAGGGAGGCGGGGCACGTGATCCTGCAGAATAACCCGCTCCTGCAGGTGGATGTGGTCCATCCCGCCCATGAGATCACCATCGAGATCCGGGATTTCGCCTATCTGTCCGTGGATCGGATTATGGCTGCCGGGGGGATGCCCATGGGGACCAACGGCAAGGCCTGTCTTCTGCTTTCCGGGGGCATCGATTCCCCTGTGGCCGGGTACATGATCGGCAAGCGGGGAGTGGAACTGTGCTGTGTGCATTATCATTCCTTCCCGTACACCAGTGAACGTGCCAAAGAGAAGGTCCTCTCCCTGGCAGAGCATCTGAGCCAGTACTGCGGGGAAATCCGGGTACACGTGGTTCCCTTTACCGAGATCCAGATGCAGATCCACGAAAAGTGCCACGAGAATTATACAACCCTGATCATGCGGCGCTTCATGATGCGCATTGCGGAGCTCATTGCCCGCAAGGAGGATGCCGCGGCCCTTGTGACCGGCGAATCCATCGGGCAGGTGGCCTCCCAGACCATGCAGGCACTCAGCTGTACCGATGAAGTGGTCCAGATGCCGGTTTTCCGTCCGCTCATCGGCATGGACAAGAGCGAGATCATCGGAATCGCCGAAAAAATTGGAACTTTCGAGACCTCATCCCTGCCATATGAGGACTGCTGCACGGTCTTCACGCCCCGTCATCCGGCAACCCATCCCCGCAGGGATGTGATCGCCCAGTCGGAATCCCGTCTGGACGGGGAATCTCTGATTGCCGCGGCACTCGCGGGAACGGAAGTGGTGACCCTGCCCGCACGCCGGGAGGAACATACGGACAGATAGTCATTGTTTACGCCGGTAAAATCTGTTATACTGGCCATAATGGGAACAGCATGATTTCACGCCCGGCGCTCATGCGCCCCGGTCCTCTCTCCGGGTGCCGCAGGGAGGACGGCCCGGGAGGATTCTAACAGGAGGTGTTCACTGTGAGTGACAACATGAATGAAATGCAGGACCGGTATGAAGGTCAGATCAGCTATGCCAACGAGGTTATCACCACCATCGTGTCCGTGGCGACCAAGGAAGTCGAGGGCATATCCGGAATTGCCGGGTCCGGCAATTCGCTGACAGGCATCATCGTCGGCAAGGGAAAGGGGCGCGCCCCCAAGGGCGTCAAGGTGGACGTCAACGGTGACAGCGTCAGCGTGGATGTCAGCGTCACCGTGGATTACGGCATCCCCATCCAGAAAGTGGGCAGGAGCTGCCAGGAGAACATCCGCAAATCCATTGAGACCATGACCGGTCTGCACGTGGAAAAAGTCGACCTGCATGTGGTGGGCGTGAGCTTCGAGAAGGAAAACCAGGAACTGCAGCAGGGCCAGAAGCTCGCTCTGGACATCAAGGCGGATGAAGCCGTCAGTGCGGACCCCGAAAAGACGTCTGCCGAGGACGCCACGCCCAACGTGGAACCCGTCTGGGAGGAAGAGGAGGAAGAGGACGATCTGCCGGATTCAGAGGAAGATGATCTGGATCTGACGCAGGAATAAACCGACCCTGAAGGAGGACTGACCCATGAAGCATCCTGTATTTGACCGGTTTCTTATTCTGGTCTGCGCACTGCTTTCCCTGTGCGGTGCGGTCGTCGCGGCCCTGATTTTTACCGGCAAGCTGCCGGTCTCCACCCTGATGGAGTTCCTTCAGCGGCTCAACCCGGAGAATTTGAAAATCCGCATCGCCCTGATCGCGACGGCGGTGGTGCTGCTCCTGTTTGCCATTCTGCTCTTTATGGTGCTGCTCCCCGCCAGGAAAAAGAAATCCAGTTCCTTCGCCGTACAGCAGAATGAAAACGGCGTGGTCCGCATTTCACTCAAGGCGTTGGAGAACCTGGTCCAGAAGTGCATGGACCGGCACGGGGAAATCAAGGTGCTGACCTCCACACTCACCAGCGACGAGGAATCCATCCGCGTGGATGTCCACATCGCCCTTCAGTCCGACATCAGCATGCCGCTGGCCATCTCCGCACTTCAGAAACAAATCAAGCGCTACATCGAAGCCTGTTCCGGCGTGGCGGTGGCAGAGGTCCGCGTCTTTGTGGACAGCACCATTCCTGCCACACCCAATACGCCCAATTCACCCTACGCGATTCCCCAGTCCCTGCTGGGATTTGCTTCTGAGCCCACCCTGCATGCCCCCAAAATCGCCCAGACTCCGGATTACATGGTGACGGACGCGCCTGCAGTGGAGGCAAAGATGCCTTCTTCCTCAGAGTCCTGACTTACGGGAAAAGAAGTATTTCCAAACCTTCCTGAGCCGCATCTTCACGGTGGATACGGTTTCCTGCACGCTCTTTGATCAGCCGCGGGGCCGCTCCCTGCGGTCCCGCGGCTGACATCATCTGCCCGACAGCCTCTGATGCGGGGTCTGACCGGCTTTTCTGCAGGCGATGTCCAGGACAAGCGCGGGGTCTGTCTGCGTCTGGCCAGCTTTTTTATACCGTGATTGACAATCAACAAGGGGGACACAGGTGAAAAACGCCACAACCAGAGCCCGTGAAGCAGCCATGCAGCTGCTCTTTGAACAGCTTTTCGGCGGTGACGCCGACGATTCCACCCTCCGGGACCTGATCGAGTATCCGGATTCTGATCTTGCCATGCAGCAGATTCCCGCCGCCGAAGAGGAGACTTCCTCGGAAGGACTTCGCTACATCCATGAAGTAGTGGCCGGAGTCAGGGAGCACAGCAGCGATATCGATGCAAAGATTGCAGAAAATCTGCGCGGCTGGACCCTGCGCCGTCTCTCACGGGTGGATTATGCCATACTGCGTCTGGCCGTCTATGAGCTGCTGTATACCGGCCTGCCGGCGGCCATTGTCATCGACGAGGCCGTAAACCTGTCCAAGAAGTATTCCACAGAACGTTCCGGCGCCTTTGTCAATGGCGTACTGGGCAGCATTCACAGAAAATCCCTCAGGGCCTCGCCGTCCCAGGAGGGGAGTGAGAAAGGACAGCCGGAGAACGCATGAAAGCGGTACTAGGATTTGATACGAGCTGTTATACCACCAGCGTGGCGCTGGCTGACCTCGAAGGGAACGTCCTCTCTTCAAGCCGTCGTCTGCTGAGTGTGAAACCCGGAAGCAGGGGGCTTCAGCAGTCTGCGGCGCTGTTTCAGCATATCACGCGCCTGCCCGAGATGGTTTCCCTGCTGGAAAAAGCTCCGGACGTGCAGATCTGCGCCGTGAGCGCATCCACGCGGCCACGCCCGGTGGAATCGTCCTATATGCCAGTATTCAGAGCGGGTGAGAGCCAGGCACGTACAGTAGCGCAACTGCTGAACGTGCCTTTTTATCCATTCAGCCATCAGGAGGGACATATCCGCGCCGCCCTTTACCGCAGCGGTCTTCCCGCCGGGGAGCCGTTTCTCGCCGTTCATCTGTCCGGAGGCACCACAGAAGTGGTGAAGGTTTCAAGAGAGGGCATTCGACTGCTCTTTGCGACCAGCGATCTGAGCGCGGGGCAGCTTCTGGACAGGGTCGGTGTACGGCTTGGCCTTTCCTTCCCGGCAGGCCCCGAAATGGAGGCTCTTGCCCGCAGACTTCCGCATCCCCGCGGGATCTTTGGCGCCTCCCTGAAGGGCGAGTACTGCAGCTTCTCGGGAATCGAAGCTGCCGCCATGCGCAGCATCGAGCGTGGGACCATGACCCCGGAGGAACTGGCAGGGGAGCTGTTTGACGCGGTAGCCCGCACTGTGGCCCGCATGATCGGCAGCTGCGCGGATGAGTCCGGCTGCCGCAGGGTGCTGCTGGCCGGCGGCGTCGCATCCTCCCTGCTGCTGCGGGACATGCTGGAAGACCGGCGGGAACGCTATCGCATCGATGTACAGCTTTATTACGCACTTCCGGAGTATTCCGGGGACAATGCCGCCGGGATCGCCCTGCTGGGCAGCGACCGACTGGCGGACAGAAGCATGGGGTGAAACATGTCAGCAATTCTTATGGACGGGAAGCAGACGGCTTCCCAGGTGGAAAAGCACGTCGCCGAACAGGTGAATTCTCTGAAAGCCAGGGGGATCATGCCCTGCCTGGCAGTCATCCTGGTGGGAGAGGACAAGGCCAGCCAGGTCTACGTGCACAACAAGGAAAAGGCCTGTGAGCGTACAGGCATTCTCTCCCTGTCCATCCGGCTGGATGCCGGAGTAAGCCAGCAGGAACTTCTGAACCTTGTGGATGAGCTCAATCAGGACCCCAAGGTCCACGGCATCCTGGTCCAGCTGCCCCTGCCCGCCCACCTTGACAGTACAGAAATCCTGAACCGCATCCTCTTTTCAAAGGATGTGGACGGCTTCCATCCCATGAATGCGGGGCTGATGACCAAGGGACAAAAATGCCTCATGTCCTGCACTCCCGCCGGGGTGATGCATCTGCTCAAAACCTACGGCATTGAGGTAAGCGGGAAGCATGCCGTGATCCTCGGACGCAGCCAGATCGTGGGCCGGCCCATGTCCACACTTCTGCTCAATGCCAGCGCCACGGTCACCGTGTGCCACTCCAGGACGGTCAATCTGCCGGAGCTCACCCGCCAGGCGGACATCCTGGTGGCCTCTGTGGGCCATGCCGGTTTTGTCACTCCTGAAATGGTCCGTCCGGGCGCCGTGGTGATCGATGTGGGCATCCACCGCACCGAACAAGGGCTTCGGGGCGATGTGATGCCTGAAGTGGCCGATGTCGCCTCCTTTATGACGCCGGTTCCGGGAGGTGTTGGCCCCATGACGGTGGCCATGCTGATGAACAATGTGGCGGAGGCTGCCTCATGGGCCGTGCACTGACACTTTCCGTCTCACAGCTCAATGATTACGTGGCAAAGTCCCTGCAAATGGACCCTCTGCTCCAGAACCTGGAGGTCCGGGGTGAAATCGGCTCCGTCAAGTCACACCAGTCCGGCATGGTCTTTTTCACTCTCAAGGATGACTCCGCGCAGATCTCCGCCGTGGCCTTTGCAGATGCAGCTCTCCGCTACCGGTCCCTTCTGTCCTTTGGAAAACAGGTGATCATCCGGGGACGTGTCGGGCTGTATGCCCGTGGCGGACAATACCGTCTGATGGCTGAGGAGATCCGCGCGGCAGGACTGGGAGCCCTGTATGAACGCTTTCTGGCCCTCAAGGAGAAGCTCTCCCGGGCCGGACTGTTTGATTCCGCCCGGAAAAAGCCCCTCCCGCAGACCCTTCAGACCCTGGGGGTCATCACATCGCCCACGGGCGCCGTGATTCACGACATTATCACCGTCGCCAGCCGCCGCGACCCGGCCATCCATATTCTGCTGTGTCCGGTGGCGGTTCAGGGGGAAAGTGCCGCGGGGGACATTCTGCGGGCCATTGACGTCATGAACAGGACGGAGGGCATCAGCGTGATCATTCTGGCCCGGGGCGGCGGGTCCATGGAAGACCTGTGGGTGTTCAATGATGAACGGGTGGTCCGGGCGGTGGCGGCCTCCAGGGTGCCCATCATCTCCGCCATCGGACATGAAACGGACTTTACACTGGTGGACTTCGCCGCGGACTGCCGTGCCGCCACGCCCTCCGCGGCAGCGGAGATTGCAGTGCCCCGGAAGCTGGACCGGAGGGCGCAGCTGGCGGATATGAAACGCCGGCTGAAACTGGGCATCACCGGCGTGCTTGAGCGCAGGCGGCGCACTCTGGCGACGCAGATGAACCTCCTCGGGCGGTACCGGCCGGATGTCCAGCTCCAGAGAAAAAAAGCTGCAGCAGAGATCATTCGGCGACGCCTCGTGCAGACCATGCTCAATCAGATGAACGCCCGCAGACAACAGGTAGGACGCCTGGTCCAGGCGCTGGAACTGCTCAACCCATCCGCCCAGCTCAGGCGCGGCTATGCCATTGTGGATGGAGAAGACGGCGTGGTGGACCGTGCCGCGCGCCTGAGTCCCGGCCAGAAGGTCCGCATCGCCTTCTGGGACGGCTCAGCCCAGGCGGTGGTGGAACAGACAGAGCTGGCAGGAGAGATGACAGATGGAAAACGAACAGAACACAACCTTTGAAGAAAAAATGGCGCGCCTTGAGCAGCTGACCCGTCAGCTCTCCTCACAGAATGCATCCCTGCAGGAGTCCCTGCGCCTTTATGCGGACGGCATGAAGCTTGCCCGGGAGCTGGAAGGGGAACTGGCCGAAGGGGAACGGCTGCTGGAGCAGATCTCTCCGGATACCCTGGAGATCACACCTTTCGGCGCAGATGATCAGGAGGAGTAAACGCCCATGAGTGTTGATTTTGACAAGCAGTACCGGATCTATCGGGAAATGATCGAGGCGCAGCTGGCCAGAATGCTCTCACCGGAGCAGATGAATGCCCCGGAGCTTCTGGTCAGGTCGGTCAACTACAGCGTGGAGGCCGGCGGCAAGCGCATCCGGCCCGTGCTGTGCCTGGCCTGCGCCCGGATGCTGGGGACCCCGGAAGAGGACGTTCTCCCGGTCGCCTGTGCCATCGAGATGGTCCATACCTACTCGCTCATTCATGATGATCTTCCGGGTATGGACAACGATGACCTGCGAAGGGGGAAACCGACCAGCCACAAGGTGTTCGGGGAGGGACACGCCATCCTGGCCGGAGACGCGCTGCTCAACTATGCCTTTGAATGCCTGCTGGACCTTGCCCTGAGCAAGGGAGAGCGGATGGGGCAGTACCTGCAGGCTTCCCGGGAGATTGCCCATGCGGCCGGCGTGCGGGGGATGATTGCAGGACAGAGCATGGACCTGCAGAGCGAGCACCAGCAGTCAGATGAGCAGACGCTTCGTTATATCTATGAGCACAAGACGGCTGACCTGCTGACAGCTCCGCTGACTGCGGCAGCCTATATCAGCGGCTGTACGCAGGAAGAAGTGGAAGCCTTCCGGCGCATCGGCCAGGATCTGGGCGTTGCCTTCCAGATCGATGACGATCTGCTGGACATCGAGTCCACTGCGGA
>OMRS01000117.1 GCA_900313545.1 uncultured Eubacteriales bacterium
AGCCTGTGCCTTCGCCGCGGTCCCCGTCACTACAGATTTTCCATCTGAACCCGATCTTCTGCGCCGGACAGGCTTGTCGTCTGCCGCCGGTTTGTCTTTACTTGCCGGCTGCGGGGGCACCGGCTTCGCCCCCCTGACCGGCTGCGGGGCTGCCTGTCCTTCTGTTCGGGCCGGCGGCCTGGAAACGTTCTTTTCCGCCGCCTTCTCCGGGGCAGTGCCCGACCCCGTTTTCTGAACTTCCGGTGTGTCTGTCCTTCTTCTTCTTCGACGCACCTGTTCCTGCTGTTCTGGCAATGATGTCACTCCTCTATCTGAAAAGCAAACCTGCTTTATCGTATAATTTACCAACTGACATCATAGCGCAATTATCCATGGCTTGCAAGCAGAATTTCTGGTATTCACCATCAGTTTTTCCTTGAAATGAAAGGATTTTTCTTTCCCGTATGCTACATTTCCCAGGACCTGAAGGCGTCCCCTGTTCCCGGCTGTCGGGCGGCTCGGAAACGATTCTGAATCCGTCATTCACATCCCCCTTTCCCGGGAGAATCATTCCATCTGCAATCTTTGGCCGGATTTGGAATCATTTGTCGTGCAATCTGACACCCTGCCGGCCGGGATCCTGTCGATTCTTACCAGTATCGCAACCGGACTCCCTGAAGCAAACCCTGACATATCTGACGCACATCCGTAAACGACAACAGGCCGCCCTTTCCGGGCGGCCTGTTGTTATCTGTTCGAGTCAACTTTTGAGTCAACTTTTGCCTTTCATTTTTGGAAATCGCCCTTTCAAGCACGAAAGGAAGCTTATCGGGAATGAAAGAGTTTTTCCTTTTGCAAAAGCAAAAAAGAAAAAGTCCTTGAAGCTCAAGGACTTTCAATTGGTGCGGTAGATGGGACTTGAACCCATACGGTTTGCGCCACACGCCCCTCAAACGTGCCTGTCTGCCGATTCCAGCACTACCGCGATCTCAACTCAGCGAAAAGAATTATATCCAAGATCACGGATGCTGTCAAGCATTTTCTTTGGAAACGAATTTATTTTTATGTATTTTTTCTATAATGAGCTGTTTTTGCCTGAGAGTCGGTTACTCCTCTCCGGATTCCTCTTCCTCGATCACTTCCGCAGTTTCCTCGATCTCATTCTCCACATCGAAGATATCTTCTTCCCCCTCAAAGCTCAGCCAGTCCTCCGTTCCCGCGTCTCTTGACTGGATAATCAGCTCCCTGGAGTCCACATCCACGGCAAAACAGATTTCCCTGGAGCCGGAATACTGTTTCAGGTATCTGGCCACCTGAGCCGCTTCCTTCCGGTTCAGAAGAAAAGTGATCGCTCTGTGCTCCTCTTTTTCGACAGTGACCCGCGTCTCTTCCATTTTACATTTTCCTCCTTTTCCAGGCGGTACTTTCCAGCGCCAGCGCAGCCAGCAGGGACACCGCCTCCGCGATATGCCAGTATGCTTTTCCCTCGTAACGAATCGTCAGCCTTCCCTGACCGCCCTGCGGAACCTGCACCTGCATCCGGTTGTTCTCTCCGCAGGTATAGGGAAGCTCCGTCTCTCCGAGACGCACCCGGTATCCGTCATAGGCAAAGAGGGGAAACAGCAGGTTTCCCTCCCGTTCCGCCTCAACCTCGCAGCTGAGGTCAGTTCCCTTCCTCTTCAGGTGCGTGACTTCAATTCCTTCCCCTGCTTCCACCTTCTGGCTTCCGGTTTCCTTCACCTGTGTCCCCGGAATCGTGTATTCCGTATACCACAGCTGCGGAGTGGTCGACTCGCCCAGCCGCACCACATCGTTAAACCGGGTCTGGCTGCTCAGGGTCGGGAGCGCCACCACGGTGCACACGATGAGGGATACCAGCGCCGCCTGGCCGGGAGCCTTCAGCATCCGGGAATACCCGTAGCCGGAGGAGAGCGCAAGGAAGAGTGCCGGAAAGACCAGAAAACGCCATGCATGCTGAAGAATCCCGATCCGTCCGCCGGTCAGGACCGTCAGCCTGTGCCACGGAAACATCGTAGTGGTGGCAAATGCCCCCATTCCTCCCAGGAAGAGCAGGAGCAGCACGGTCCTTCGGGTCCGTCTCTGCTCGTCATTCCAGTTCTCCAGCAGCGCGTAGCCCGCCAGCACGGCCCCCAGGATCAGCCCCATGCCGATCTCCAGCGGCTGTCCGGAGAGGGTAGAGTCAAAGGGGTCCACCGGCATGTCCCCGTCTCCCCACAGAAACAGCTGGGCCGGAGACAGGCTGTTGTTTTCCACAATGCCCATAATCGCCTGCGGGCCGATCCCCTGCCGCAGATAGGTCACCATCGGCACGATCTGGAAGGCACACAGCGCCAGTGCCGCTG
>OMRS01000321.1 GCA_900313545.1 uncultured Eubacteriales bacterium
ATTCTGCTGCGCGCTGCGGGCTACGGTCCCCTGTGGGCCCTGGCCATGAGTCTGCTGATCTATGCAGGGTCCATGCAGTATGTGGGAGTGGGGCTGATAGCCGGCGGGGCCTCCGTGCTCACCACCGCGCTGACCACCCTGATGGTCAATGCGCGCCACCTGTTTTACAGCCTCTCCATGGTGGAGCGTTACCGGGGCGCGGGAGTGTTCAAGCCCTATCTGGTCTTTGCACTGACGGATGAGACCTATTCGCTGCTGTGTGACGGGACGGAAGGGGAACGCAGGCATGTCTTCTGTTTCCTGGTCAGCCTGCTCAACCATCTGTACTGGGTGGCGGGCTCCGTGGCGGGGAGCCTTCTGGGACAGGTGCTGCCCTTTGGCACGGAGGGGATTGAATTTTCCATGACCGCGCTGTTTGTGGCTTCGCTGACCGAGCAGTGGATGACGCACAGGGACCACGTTCCCGCGCTGACGGGGCTGGGGGCGTCCGTGCTGTGCCTTGTGCTCTTCGGACCGGACCGTTTTCTGGTTCCCGCCATGGTGTCCATCACCCTGGTGCTGATGATTCTGCGGGGAAGGGGGCGGAGCAGTTGATGCATGCGGCGGTTCTGGTCGCGGTGATGTCCGGGGTGACGATTCTGCTGCGCGCGTTGCCCTTTTTCCTCTTTGGAGGGCGGAGGAAGCCGCCGGAGGCTGTGCTGGCGCTTGGGCGGGTGCTTCCGGGGGCGGTGATCGGCATGCTGGTGGTGTACTGCCTGCGCGATATGGCGGTTCTCCCTCTGACTGAGTGTATTCCGGAGGCGGCCGGCGTGGCGGCGGTGGTGCTGCTTCAGGCCTGGAGGAGAAACGCGCTGCTCAGCATTCTGGGTGGGACCCTCCTGGTGATGGTCCTGCTCCGGATGGCGATCTGACACGGACGGATATCCCGGGACAGTCCGGTTACGGGGAAGAATGAAACGCAAACCGGAAATACGGACGGATAAACATCGGGGAACCGCAGCAGCGGCTCCCTTTTTTGTGGAGGCGGCCGCGGGAAACCCCGTAAAATGAGATTGCGCAACCGCAGAGGTTCTGGTACACTCCTCGGGATATGGGATCCCTGTGCAGCATTGCTGCCCGGGCGCAGGAGGTGAAAGAAGATGGTCCTGGTACTGGATGTCTGGACGATATACAGAAACGGAAGAAGAAAAAAGGAATGCGATTACAGGTTCAGCATCGACGCGGAGATGACGTTTGAACAGTTGGAGATCCATCTGATGCTCGGGCTGGGGCTGGAAGAGGAGGACCTCCCGTTGTATTATGAGTTCCGGGAAACCGGAACAGGAAAGGTTTACGGACGCCGCCCTTCCTGGATCGAAGCTTCAGCAGAGGATCTGTTCAGGAATGCCGCCCTGACCCGTGTGAGGGAAGGCATGACGGCCGGAACCATCCTTGTTTTGAGCATGAATCCGCTGGAGAATCAGCAAAGGAAACTGGAAATCAGATGCCGCGAGGTGCTTCCTGAAAAAGAAAGCGAGTACTGCTTCATGGTGGACAGCTCCTGTACGGGCAGTCGCAGCAGGGCTGCTGAGAGGAGACTGAAAAAGCACCCGATGCTGCTTGAAATGGTGCCGCCGCTGGAGCAGGCCCCGGAGATCGAGGAAAATGTGGTGTTCCTTTCTCCGGCTGACAAGACGAGCAATACCCTGGCACACCTGGAAAATGTGGAACGGGCCTTTGAGGAAATGTCCATCAAAATCTACGACCTGATGAAACCGGCGGACAGGGAACAGGAGCAAATGGTGATGAGCGCTCTTCGGAGCATGTATGCCACCGTTTCGATGTCCTCGGATGAGGAAATCGTGTCCGCCAAGAGAACCCTCGGCAATCTGGTCGCCTTTCACAAGGAGGGCATGGAAAACCTGCTGAAAATTCAGAAGGCCTTCGTCGATTCCCGTGAGGAGAACCCGGTCAGAGAAGAAGGGTACCATCCTCTGCTTTGGGATCCGGAGCAGCCCCACGATCCGGAAATGCTTCGCAGTCTGGAGGAAAATCCCCGCTATGTCAGCGGGGATGAAATGGAGCGCAAGGACAGCGGTATCCGGGCTATTTTTGAATACCTGAAACTGGTCGACCGGATTCAGGGACTGGATGGAATGTCCTTCAGGCTCAGACGGATTTCCCGCCCGGCATCTCATCTGCTGGAACGCCGCAGAATGCATCAGCTCAACCGTATGGAAGCCGCTGCGGGAATGCCGGTCAGCCCTGACCGGACCAGTGCGGCATCTGCGCTGATCCGGAAGATGAAACAGCAGCCGGAACTGATTGTCAGCCTGGTGGGCAGGGAAGGCATCTCCATGCTCCGGAAGCTGGTGGCACTGCCTGAAGGGGCGGATCCGACCTCCATGCTGGAGGAATATGGAATGTATGTCATTCAGGACTGCATGCAGGCAGGCCTGATCAACATCCGTATCCTGGAGGAGGAAGAGGAAGAAGAAGATCTTGAGGTGGGTGAGGCTTTTGTCACAGAGGAGGACATCATTAAAACGCAAGCCATCCTGAAAGCGCTTGAAGAACGGCGAAACAATCCGGACGGGGATGCTCCGGGCACGGATGAGGATGAGGAAGATCTGTACGGGGACGATCTGTACGGAGACGATGCGGACGAGGATGATCTGGATGAGGATGACCTGGACGAGATGAAGGGATTCCCGGACGTGAACCTGGAGATCGCGCTTCCCGAAGATTTGGAGGAAATCCTTGCCTGCGTGAATGAAATGTCCATCAAGCGCGCGGAGAAATCCTATGACGAAGTGTGCGCAAGGCTGCTGTCCCTGCTGGTGATCTATTCACCGGTGACCCCGCAGCAGCTGGTGGACCTGATCAACCAGCGGTTTAATCAGGGACTGACTCTGAATGAACTGGAGTTTATCCTGAACTGGACCCGCGCCGCTCTGGACGGAATCCGGGATGAGGGAGAGAACCTGTACTATGTGGCCTATCATGTGGAACGGCTTCGGGAAGTCCAGGAGCGCTTTGCCTCCGGCGTGGACCTGGCGCCTGTGGAGACCCGGAGAACGCCCATCTTCTCAGACTGGATGGTATCGGATGGAAATGAGGAGGACAATGCGCTGGTCCCGACCAACGGCTGGGAGCTGATCGGCCTCTATGCCAGCGAAAAGGAGGACGAGGAGGGGTACGAGGAATACCTGGACCAGCTGTTTACTTCCCTGCAGGGGGTGGCGGCCGAAGGCAAGAGCTATCAGGAGGTCCACTACCGGAATTCCCTGGTGCTCCAGGAAGACAGCCTGGAGGACATCGTGGATTGCTGGAGCATGATCCTGGCGCTGTGCATCTATGGAGAGTTCCCCGCATTTAAGGGCTACAGCCGGATGGAACTCAGCCGGCTGACCGGAAAACCCGTGGGAGAGATGGACCTCTTCAAGGGAGAAAGGGTCTCCATGGATGAGATCACCACAAACACGGATCCCTACAGCTTTCCGGATGAACTCACCATCAGGCTCGCTCTTGAGAAGAACCTGAAGGCCAGTGAAATTGAAGAGATTGCCAGGGCGCATGGACGAAATGTCTACCTGATGATCATGGCGATGGACCGCTATGCCGCGGGAGAGAATCCTCTCAGGGCGGAACTGCTGAGCAGGGAAATCGATGAGATCAGCCGAAACATGCTGCCGTTTTAAATAAAGAACAAAAAGAACTCCGCATTTCCGTCAGATGGAAATGCGGAGTTTGTTTTATGGATGGGAGGTTTTCTTCGGGTGAGCTGCGGGGGGCACAGCATCCTTCGCGTCCCCGGCGTTGTGCTCATCTGAATCCGTCGGCTGCGGGGAGTCTTCCGAGGGAGGATTCTCAGCATCTTTTTCAGGTGCAGCAGCCTCGCTGCGGCTTTCTGCGGAGTCTGCTGAAGAGCTGTGATTCTCCTGAGGAGCGGCGTCACTGCCCTGACTTACCTGAGGAGCGGCGTCACTGCCCTGGCTTACCTGAGGAGCGGCGTCACTGCCGTGGGTTTCCCCAGGTGCGGCCTCACTGCCCTGGCTTTCCCCGGGAGCGGCGTCATTGCCGTGGTTTTCCCCAGGTGCGGCCTC
>OMRS01000323.1 GCA_900313545.1 uncultured Eubacteriales bacterium
ATAGGCGGCAACAGACGGCGCACCGGCACGGATGGCGATATGCTGGCATTCCTTGACGATGTCCATGAGCGCGTCGTAGGGGCCTTCGATGGTGGTCTCAAAGGGCCCGACAAAGTAAGGGTATCCGGTGTCCGCGATGTAGGCGATGACTTCGTCCACGATGCGGCACAGTTCGTCGTCGTCCGCCACGGAAGGCAGACTCTGGATGGCAACACTGGCTTCCATTTTTGATCCTCCTTGATTTTCGGGAAGCAAAAAAGGCTCCCGTTTTTCGGGAGCCTGAAGATGACAGAAATCCAGGGGAGCCCGTGGCATCCCCGTTTACTCGCTTCCCTACGCCGGTACTATCCGGATCAGGTATTGAGGGTCTGTAATTTCTTACAATCTCAGCATTCGCTCCCCTAGCACGGGTAAAATGATACGGCGGGGCAAAGGGGTTTGTCAAGGTGTTTTTGATACCGCAGGATGCTTCGGCAATTTGCATATTTTTTTCGACGAGGATGTATATACGAGTACAAGGTTGACAAGATAACGGGAGTAATGTCTGTTATATTTACTGAAAAGAAGGAAAGTAAAAGGGAATTCTTGAATTATCCTTCTGAAATCATGTAAAATGCAGATGAGGAAGGGTTGTGAATCACGATGGCTCTGCCGGCTCGCAAGAATGGAGAAGCTAACTGACAATGGTGATCTTTTTTTGAGAGACTGTCCCGCCGTCCGGCGGGTGGAAGCCCTTTAACGCTTCCTCAGTTCAATTGAAGGCACCTTCCGTGTCGCGGAAGGTGTTTTTTCATGCTCGAGAAAGGACAGGTGACACGCGGATGAACACAAAAGGACAGTACGGCGCCATGGTAGAGATGATCGCCTCTTTGTGCATTGTCGGGACCATCGGGGTTTTCAGGAGGCTGATCCCGCTGCCCTCTGCACTGATCGCCTTTTTCCGCGGGTTGATCGGTTCGGCGATGCTGCTGGTTCTTCTCCTCGCGACAGGAAAGCTGCGCGGGGGGACGGTCGGGAGGAGAAAACGGCTGTGGCTGCTGCTTTCCGGCACCATGATCGGCGCGAACTGGATTTTGCTGTTTGAAGCCTTCACCTATACGACCATTCCCCGGGCTACGCTGACGTATTACCTGCAGCCCACCATCGTGCTGCTGCTTTCCCCCCTGGTGTTCAGGGAGCGGCTGACGATGAGGACGCTTCTCTGTGCCGCCGTCTCCCTGGCCGGCATGGTGCTGGTATCCGGCGTTATCGGAGGCGCGGATGCGGGGACAGACAACCTGAAGGGCATCGCCTTCAGCCTGGGCGCGGCGTTTCTGTATGCAATGGTGGTGATCTCCAACAAACTCCTCGGTGTGGTGGAGCCCTACCGGAAAACCCTCTACCAGCTGGCAGGCTCCGCCGCGACTCTGCTTCCGCACCTGCTGCTCACCGGAGAGTTTTCCGGCGTGGACATCACCCCGCGTACAGCCCTGCTGCTCCTGCTTGTGGGAACGGTGCATACTGGTCTTGCCTATCTGTTGTATATCGGTTCCATGAATTCCCTGAGCGCCCGGACCATCTCTTTTCTGGGATATATTGACCCTGTGGTGGCGATGCTGTCCTCCTGGCTCGTGCTGGGGGAAAAGATGAGTGCTCTGGGAATCCTGGGAGCTGTGATGATCCTGGGAGCTGCCATCGCGGGAGAGTCCGGGACTGCCAGCAGGGAAAACTAAAAACGGACTTGAGGTATCTCTCGAAATGTCCGGGTCTGCAAGAGGTTGATGCGCTTATAAAACCACCAGACAGAAAGAATTAAAACTATTATTACATACGTATTTATTATTGTGAGTGGAAGAAGATATTGTTTTCCTGCCGTCACAGGCACCTTTTGTTTCAGTATCCAAGGGGGTTCACGGCTGGTTTTTCATCCTTCCGGCAGGATGATTCATACTGCAATTGTTGGTCGGATTCTGGATTAGTTGTTCGGCTTCTTAACAATGCATCCGCCTGAAAACAGGGGATCAAACAGTCCGGGGGTATCTGTTCCCGGGCTGTTTGATGTTCTGCAGCAGTTGCG
This sequence comes from uncultured Eubacteriales bacterium, assembly GCA_900313545.1. Next base: position 2,057 of record OMRS01000323.1, read on the forward strand.
CAGCCAGGTGCAGTCCTTGCATCTGAGGAGGCGTTTTCCCGCATGAGCCCCGGCAGACATTCCGGATGCGGCGCTGAGCCACCAGGTCCTTTGGGAAAATGACTGGGAGGATGCGGAGTGAAAGGAAGGGGTGGTGTACAGGATCGGGAACATCTTACGCATCCGGAACGCACCGGTCACAAACGCGGATCATTTGGACCAGGGTGAGCTGCAAGGAAACGGGGATCAGTCCTGCACGCCGGCGCAGGCGGGGAGCCGCTGCGGGAGCTGGACAGGAAAAAGGGATAGAGAATTGACTTTTCATTGCGTGCGCAGTACATTTAGTATATATCTTTTGAGGCGGCAATCGCACCTCATAACGGAAAAGGAGAATAGAAAAATGAAAAACTGGAAAGTCTGGGGAGTGATCCTTCTTGTGCTTGTGCTTGTGATCGGTGGTTTTGCGGCATGGTGGGAGATGACCCGCGGAAACAGGACGCAGCTGGACACCAAATTCCACTTTGACCGTGCGATCATCCGGCTGCCCAATGGGGAAAGCCTGGAGGGAAAGGTCAGCTCTTGGCTGGATTTCTCGGATTCCGATGTGGTTCAGATCAAGATGGATGGGAAGACCTATCTGACCAGCTACAACAATGTGTGCCTGATCGACGACTGAACCCTGCCGTGCATGTTCTCTTGAATTTGATCTGATCAAATGCTTGTATGGATTGTGAATGTTGTGGTATTATCCACATCATAATCCGGATGAACGATTCATGACGGAAAAGACTGATGACAAGGTTCAGGGGGGATGTCGGTGACACTGGGAGATAAACTGTATAAAATTCTGATTAAGGGCGGGTCTTGGATGACCATCCTGAAGGGACTGGGGGTAACGGTGCAGATTTCCGCCTTTTCCCTGCTTTTCGGAACCATTCTGGGCGCACTCGTCTGTCTGCTGCGTACCAGGAAGAATCCGGTGGTCAGACGGTTGGCGCAGGTCTATATTGCGGTACTGAGGGGAACTCCGGTCCTGATGCTCCTGCTGCTGCTTTACTACGGAGTGCTGGCCCGCGCGGGGATTCCGCCCATCACGGTGGCGATCATCACTTTCTCGCTGAATGTGGCTGCACATGTCGCCGAGCTGCTGCGCGCGGCTTTGGAGGCTTCAGACAAGGGACAGGCTGAAGCGGCACGGACCCTCGGGTTTTCCGGATGGGACGCGTTCCGCCTGATCACGCTGCCGCAGGTGATCACCATTGCCAAGCCGGTTTACCAGTCCACCATCGTGAACCTGATCCAGTGGACCAGCGTGGTGGGGTATGTGACCATCACGGACCTGACCCGCGTGATCAACAACACAGCATCCCGCACTATGCAGCCATTGTTGACCATTTCCATAGGTATGCTGATCTATCTGGCATTCAGCTATCTGGTCTTCGGGATCTTTGCACTGACTGACAGAAAGAAAAAGGGAGGGATGCAGGGGTGAGTCTGATTGAGGTCAGGGGATTGTGCAAATCCTTTGATTCCCTCCGGGTGCTGGAGAATGTGGACCTGACGGTGGAGGAAGGCGAGCGTATCGCCATCATCGGCGGTTCCGGATGTGGAAAAAGCGTATTTTTGCGTTCTTTGGAGCTGCTGACCAAGCCCGACAGCGGAACGATCAAAATTGACGGCAGGGAGATCACCGCCAAAGGTGCCGACATTGACATGATCCGGCGCAGCATGGGCATGGTCTATCAGAAGTTCCATCTGTTCACCCATATGAGCGTGATGGACAATCTTTGCCTGGCCCCTGTACGGCTGCTGGGGATGAGCCGCAAGGATGCGGAGGAGAAGGCCATGGGCCTGCTTCACCAGGTCGGTCTGTCCTCCCGGGCGGAGAGCTACCCGGGGGTGCTCTCCGGAGGCCAGCAGCAGCGTATCGCCATCTGCCGAAGCCTGATGATGGAGCCCAAGGTGATGCTTTTTGACGAGCCTACAAGTGCACTGGACCCCACCATGGTGGGCGAGGTGCTGGCGGTAATCCGGATGCTTTCCAAGCGGAATCTCACCATGATCATCGTCACGCATGAGATGAATTTCGCCAGGGAAGTCGCCACGCGGGTTCTGTTCATGGCGGACAGGGGAATCTATGAACAGGGGACGCCGGAGGAAGTCTTTGACCATCCGAAGCGGGAAAAGACGGTGGCCTTCATCCGGAAGATCAAGTATTTCTCATATGATATTTCCGAGAAGGATTTTGACCTGATGACCCTGCAGGGCGGTCTTCAGACCTTTGGAGAGAAGTATGGTCTTTCTCTGGCGAGAATCTACCGCCTGCAGATCTGCTGTGAGGAACTGATTCTCGAGATGCTGGGCAACTGTTTCCCGGATACGGACAAGGTGGATCTCCATTTTGACATCACCTACGCTGAGACGGACGGGCTTATCCAGATCGAGACCCACTGCAGCGGCAATGAATATGATCCCCTCACTCAGGACGAGGAGGGTCTCGGGGTGACCATTCTTAAAAAAATGTCCCAGAAGCTGGAATACCGGAATGACAACGGACGAAATCATATCCGCATCGTTATGGAGAGATGAACGGGTGGACGCACCCTCATCATAGAATACAATTGGAATAAGGAGAAAAGAACATGAAAAGAATGCTGACACTGGCGCTTTCGCTTCTGCTGGTGATGACTGTGCTGTCCTTTGCCGCGGTGGCAGATTCTCCCGCAAAGCTGAAAGTCGGCGTTCTCACGATGCTCAACATCAGTGAGGACGACTATGTCACCTTCATCGTCAACCGTCTGGCCGCAAATCCCATGCTGGTGGAAGGCGGATATGTGGAGGCGAATGACAAGGGAGATCCCAACGTGACGCCTGTGGTGGTCTATTATGATACCCTGGACGCCATGCTGATGGGCCTCAATGCCGGCGACATCGACGCCATGGAAGTTTACCAGAGTGTGGGCGATTACCTGACCAGCGAGAATGACCGCCTGACCATGATCGGACGCGCCAACAAGAAAAAGAGCCGCTCGCCATTTGCTGAAATCGTGATGGGCCTGCTGTCCACCAATGACTTCTCCTTCCTGATGCTGCAGAGTCGTCAGGAACTGAAGGAGGAGTTCGACAAGGCCATCGTCTCCATGAAGGAGGACGGCACGCTTGATAAGCTGGTGGAAACCCAGATCAACAGCAAGGTTAATGGGGAAGACATCAGTCCTGTCGCCATCGAGAAGATTCCTGGCGCGGATACCATCAAAGTGGCCATCACGGGTTCCCTCCCTCCGTTTGACTATGTAGCCGCAGACGGCACTCCCGCAGGATTCAACACCGCTGTTCTGTCTGAAATCAGCAAGCGGATCGGCAAGAACATTGAGCTTGTCCAGGTGGACAGCATCGGCCGTGCCACCGCACTGGCCAGTGGAACCGTGGATGCCGCCTTCTGGACCCGCACCAACCAGTTTGACATCGAGTACCAAGCCAAGAATGAGGCTGAGAAGGAGAAGGAGAGAGCGGAAGTTTCCGCCACCGCGACGGATATTGAGAATGCATTTGTGGACCGGATCCTTCAGAAGATGGGCGTGCCCGTGTCCGAAATCGACAAACCGGAGGATACCATTATTTCCAAGTCGTACTTCTCTGATACCATCGTGACCGTGATGCTCAAGAAGTAATCCCGACCCTTTCAGGGCTGCCGCAGTGCCATCGCTGTGCGGCGGCCTTTTTGCTTTTTGGATGAGGAAACCGTGGCATTTTCGTGACCGGGGATGGGAAAAACAGGACTCCGTGAAACGCAGCGGAAAAGACATGAAAACAGAAAGAGCTATGGCAGGATTCCCGCTGCTGTGCTACAATAACATCAAGTGAAACACGAGAGGGTGACCTGGCGTTGAAAGAGTGGTACAGAAGATTTTTTCACCTGGACGAATATCAGAAGTTCTCGGAGGAAATCGATCGGGAAAACCGGAATGCGGTGGAAATGCTGAGCAGAACTGGTATCCCGCTGAGCTTTGCCAACTTCATGGTGCAGCTTCTGGCAGTCCACAAGCCTATGAACCTGATGCACAGCAGCTGGCTGCTACTCTACTTCGTTGCCCTGCTGATTCTCGAGAAGACCGGCAGCTTAAAGCGGGTCCGCAATGCCACATTGCTCATGTATGTGGTGGAGGCGCCGATCCTGTTCATCTCCGTGATGATGGGCACCGTCTGGGATCCGCATCATCAGGCCTCCAGTTTCATGCTCTTCATGGTGGCTATGCCGGCCTTCATCCTGGACAGGCCCGACCGGCAGATGGGGGTGATTCTGGGATGGGGAGTTCTTTTTACATGTCTGAGCCGGATGGTCAAGACGGAAGAACTGTTTCTGATCGACACTCTGCATATCATCGAGTTTTTCATTGCCTCCGTTGCTGTGTGCCATGTGGTTCAGAGAATACGTCTGACCTCCCTGTCGCATCTGGAGACCGCCCGCTTCCATGTGGAACATGATTTTCAGACCGGATGTCTGAACCGCTATGCCCTTGCAAGTCAGACTCAGCGCTTTATCGGGAAACCCCAGGTTTTTCTGATGACGGATATGGACCGGATCACGCTGATTCGGGACTTTTATGGTCATGAAGCCGTGGATCTCATGCAGAAGACCTTCGCTGAACTGCTGAAGGAGCAGTTCGGAAAAGAGAACACTTTCCGTTTCGGGGGAGATGAGTTTCTGTGTATCATGCCGGGGGGAAGCCTGAAGGAATGCAGCCAGCGGATGGGACAGATCCGCGAAAAACTGGGCAAGTACACCTATCAGGGGGCGTCCATCCCTCTGTCCTGTTCCGCGGGATATGTGACCGGAACCCCAGATAATTCCGAGAAGTTCAGAGACATGATCCGCCTTGCGGACATCTACTCCCATGAGGTCAAGCAGTCTGGACTGAACAAGGACGGAGCGTCCAACTTTGATGAGCATATCCTGCAGCGCTCCATCGCCCTGAGCGGCACGCATGCCAAGGATTACGAAATCAACCGGCTGACGGGCCTTCCCGTGATGAGTTATTTTGTCAAGCAGGCAGATGAGCTCCTGAAGAATGTGGCTGATCCGGCGCGTCATCCCGTGATCGGATGCTTCAAGATTCTGCATCTGCGGCGCTACAACAACGTCTTTGGCTATGCACAGGGGGACCAGCTGATTGCGGACACGGCCCAGCTTCTCAGAGAAGTTTTTGGCGGCAGACACATGGGATATATCACGGCAGGTCTGTTCAGCATTTTGTGCTACCGTGATGAGGTGGAATCCGCCATGGAGAAGATCAGCGAAAAGCTGAGCACACTGCGTTCGGGGTATCCGGTGGAGTGCCAGGCGGGATTTGCCTTCTATACTGGCAGGGAAAAGGCTATCTCCCTGATGGACAATGCCCGCATTGCCCTCAAGAGCATCCGTGATAACCACCAGAAACAGATCTGCTATTTCGATGAACAGATGGAGGAGGCCAACAGCTTCCGCCAGTATATTGTGGAGCATGTGGATGAGGCGGTGGAGAAGGGGTACCTGAAGGTTTACTATCAGCCTATCGTCCGTTCTGTCACGGGATGCATCTGTGATGAGGAGGCGCTGGTCCGGTGGGATGATCCGAAGTACGGCTTTCTGGCTCCCATGCGGTTTATTCCCTTTCTGGAAGAAGCCAGTCTGATGTACAAGGTGAACCTGAATGTCGTCTCCCAGGTTTTGCGTGATTTCAGGGTGCGTCAGGAAAACGGCATGACACTGGTCCCTGTCTCCGTGAACCTCTCCCGAAAGGATTTTGCCCAGTGTGACATGGTGGAACAGATCTCACGAATGGTGGATGAATCCGGCTTTGGACGGGACCTTCTGAAAATTGAGATCACGGAATCCGCCTTCATCGCCAATCAGGATATTCTGCGAAGGGAAATCTCCAGGTTCAGGGAGGCAGGATTTGAAGTCTGGATGGATGACTTCGGCAGCGAGTATTCCACGCTGAATCTCCTCCAGGAGATGGATGTGGACCTCATCAAGATTGACATGAAGTTCATGAGCCATTTCTCCAAAACCGGCAAGAATTATGTGATCATTTCCAGCGTCATCGATATGGCCAAGCGCATGGGAATCACCACCCTGATTGAAGGCGTGGAGACCCAGGAACAGTATCTGAGCATGCGCGCCCTGGGATGTGAGAAGATTCAGGGCTATTTTTTCAACTGCCCCAACACCCTTGAATATATTATGACTCGGGCGCGCAACGGTAATGGCCTGCCTTTTGAAAACCAGGCAATGTCGGCGTATTATGAGGCCGTCGGAAAGGTGGATTTCAATTCTCCCACAGATGGATCCCTCGGACTGCAGGGCGTCAACAGTCTTCCCTCTGCGATCGTGGAGATTTCTCCGGAGGACAGGATCATTCTCAGGTCTACGGAATTCTTCCCGAAAGCCCTGAATGTCATGGGCGTGAACACCGAGCCCCGTGGGGAACTGGAGACGCTGCACATCACGGGAGAGCTTCCTGATGCTCTGGATATGGCGTTTAAACAATGCAGGGCAAAGGAGGGTTGGCAGGTGAACCAGATGCAGATGGGCGACAGCCGCAGAGTTGTGGTGTATGCCAGAAGGGTATCCCTCTGTCCACTGGGAGACTCGGTGGCAGTGGAAGTGATACTCATGAGCCGCAACTGGAAATAGAAACAGAAGATGCGGTGAAAGCAGCTGATGGTGCAGAGGATGCGTCAGGAGTCTCAAAAGAGCAAACTTTGAGGACCAACCCCGGAGAAGGAGAAAACTATGAAACAGACTGCACGATTTCTGATGGTCCTGCTGCTGGTGCTGGCGGGTACACTTGCTGTGGCGTCTGCTGAAAAACCGGGTGACATTTTTGATGCTTCCGCATGGCAGTGTGAGCGGGCATATATGGAGATTTTTTTGAAGAGGAAGGATACAAGGTGTTCATTGAGTGGGGCAGCAGCGCCTGGGAATCCCGGCAGTGGGAGTATTCCTGCTATCTGGATCAGAAGACGGGGACGCTGGTGTCCCTTCCACTGGGGAGCTGTACCGATGTGATTTATGCAGATGACGGCACCGTCAAATCCTATACGACCCGTTATGTAGATGGCAGTGCCCAATTCAGTATGGATGACCAGGGATATCTGATCTGGAAGGACCTGAAGGAAGATGCAGGAAGGGATATGCGCTTTGAGCGGGTCCCCCTGCCTGCCATGGAAAACTGAGTCTCTCCCATGAACGACCGTCGGTGTGCCACCACGCATGCAGCCGGTCGTTTTTTGGATTGCCTCGCCCCTGTCGGGAGGGCAGATCCGGGCAAGACTGCGGAAAAGGAACTTCCCGCAGCTCAGGACCGCTTCATCTCAGGCAACGAAATGGTGAACCTGAGTCCGGCTTGTCTGCCGTCTTAAGGCGGTGATCATTTTACCAGGAATTGTTCGTGTCGAAGTTGCAAGAATAGGATGGGAGGAAACAGAAATGAAGAAGCGTTGTTGTGCGGTGCTGGTGCTTTTGTGCTGCTGTCTTGCGCTGGCCGGCCTTGCGGACGGACTCCAGGAAATCCACTGCAGCGAGCAGGGGTTCAGCACCCGGATTCCTGAAGGAGCCTCAGCCGAATATGTGCAGGAAGACGGGATGACCGTGTATGCGCAGCACAAGGGATATATTCCCTTTGTACTGATCTGGCGAAGGGATACTCCTTTCAAAAACCCGGTCAACTATCTGAACAATGTTTTCAGGGAACACATGGAGAACAGCTACGGACCGGAAGTAGGAACCAATCCTGCCAAAACCATGGAAATCGGAGGAAAGCAGCTCCTGGGTGCCCGTTACCATTACAAGATCCAGCAGACAGGCGTCTGTCTGCTTCGGCTGATTGAACAGCGTGCGGACGGAGATGTGGAATTTACGGCCAAGTATGTGGAGGGAGACGACCAGGCGGTTCTTGAAGTACTGGACGCGGTGGTACGCTATTATCAACCGGACAATTCAAAGGACAGCAATCCCGCGCCGGAAAAACCCGCCCCGGAAAAATCCGTAGAAGGACTGACCCGGGTCGAGGCGGTGGAGCAGGGTTTTTCAACCACGGTTCCTGAGGGCATGAGCGCGGAATGGATCAAGGGGGATGGCCTGACCATCTCTGCGGGGAAAAAGGGGCAGATCCCCTTTGTCCTGGTTTTTCGAAGGGAGTCCAAACTGAAGAATCCGGAAGATTACCTGAACAGGGTCTATAAGGAACATATGGACAAGACCTACGGGAATGCCATGCTGGGGACCCTGTACGCCAGAAAATGGGATATTGGGGGGAAGATGCTGCTGGGCGCGCGGTATTATTACCGTGTGGAGGGAAAGCGGGTCTGCCTGTTCCGCCTGGTGGAAATCCGTGATGACGGGGACGTGGAGTATACCGCCAAATTTGTGGAAGGAGACGAGACGGCAGTGCTCATGGCGCTTGAGGCGGCTGTTGGCGGCTATCAGGTCTCCGGAAAGTAAACCGGAGAGACTGGGGGAATATCGATGAAACTGGACCAGTTGACGGACAGGGTAACGAAGCGGGAGGATGGAATCTATTGCTGGTACTATGAACTGGACATGTTTCACAATCTGACCATCCTGATGGTGGTCCTGAAGATCGTCCTCTGGATATGCCTGATGATGATGGCCTTTGCCATTATCATCTCCGGAGGAGATACGGGAGCTGTTTCAGGGTCGTTTATGGGATTTGTAGGTCTGGTATGTCTGGGAATGATTCTTCTGACCGTGGTAATATACTATATCACCGCACTCCTCATGCATGGCCGCTACCGGATGAATTTTGCCATGAATGAGAAGACCATCGGACTGTATTACAGCGAGCGGACTCTGAAACTCATGGGAACGCTGGCCAGTGCCACCAGCGCTGCAGGAAGGATTTCCGGACGGAGCTCCCGTGCATCTCGCCTGGGGGGGCAGATCCGGCGGATGCAGGACAACGCGATCCTGAATCTTGGCACCCTTCGGCAAATGAGCCTTGATCCGGAGCATGAT
>OMRS01000325.1 GCA_900313545.1 uncultured Eubacteriales bacterium
CTTGATGCCGTTGTCGTAGTAGGGGTTGTGGGAGGCGGAGATCATGATGCCGCAGTCGAAGTCGTCCACCCTGGCGATATAGGAGACGGAGGGGGTGGTGGTCACGTGCATGATGTAGGCGTCCGCGCCCGAGGCGGTCAGGCCGGCGCACAGGGCATACTCAAACATGTAGGAGCTGGCGCGGGTGTCCTTGCCGATGACCACCTTGGCCTTCTTGTCCAGGCGCTTGCCGTAGTACCATCCCAGGTAGCGGCCGATGCGGATGGCGTGGTCATAGGTCAGGGCCTTGTTGGCCTCCCCGCGGAAGCCGTCGGTGCCGAAATACTTTCCCATATCAGGCATCCTCCTTCCGGGCGGCGATTTCGCCGGAGTTTTTCCAGATGGACATGGGCGGGATCACGCCGCGGACGCAGGAGGTGGGATAGACGTGGCTCTCCCGCCCGATGACCGTGCCGGGATTGAGGACCGCGTTGCAGCCCACTTCCACATGGTCCCCCAGCATGGCGCCCACCTTCTTGAGGCCGGTGGGCAGGTTCTCCCCGTGCAGGCGGTCATGGATGACCACGGGCTTTTTGTCGCTCCTCACGTTGCTGGTGACGGAGCCGGCGCCCATGTGGCTGTAATACCCCAGGATGGAGTCGCCCACGTAGTTGTAGTGCGGCGTCTGGACGTGGTCAAACAGGATCACGTTCTTGAGCTCCACGGAATTGCCCACCACGCAGTGTTCGCCCACCAGGGCGGCGCCGCGGATGAAGGCGCAGTGGCGCACCTCGGTCTCCGCCCCGATGATGCAGGGGGCGCCCAAAAACGCCGTGGGCGCGATCCGGGCCGTTTTGTGCACCCAGACCTCGGGGGACACCTCCGTGTAGTCCTCCCCCAGGGCGGGCCCGAGGGTGCGGATCAGGTTCTTGATGCCGGCAAGGGCCTCCCAGGGATAGGTGAAGCCGGACAGATAGTCCCCGGCCAGGGAATGGGACAGATCGTACAGATCTGAAATGGTCAGCATATCTTTTCTCCTTTTTCGTTCGTTGATAAGCGGCAGCACCGGGAGCCCCTCTGTTACAGTGTTGATTCTGCTTTTTGCGTGCTCCCTGTCGGCCTGCTGCGCGGCCGTGGCAGGATCCGCCGAACACTTCGATCCCTGCCAGCCTCGTCGGCCCTCCCGGGCCCTGGCGCTATCCGCCGCCCCTGCTGCTCCTTTCCGGGATGCGGATTTGCCGGCGCCGCCGAGCGCGGGGCCGGACAAAATGGAATTATACCGATTCATGCAGGATTCGACAAGACATTTCGGCCCCCGGCAGGTCCCGGACGGGAATCTGAAAGGCGAAAACCGCAGCTGCAGCCGTGCGGGCGGCGCCGGCAAAAGAAAAAACCCGGCGCGGGCCGGGCTTCAGGAATTGAGGACGCAGTAGAAGGTGATGATGCCGCCCTGCCAGCTGGCGGAGATGGAGCCCCTGTACTGGCCCACGATGTGCTCCGCGATGGACAGCCCGATGCCGTACCCCTCCCGGTCGGTGTTGTGGGAGGTGTCGGCCCGGTAGAAGCGGTTGAAAAAGCAGTTGCAGTCGATGTCCGCGCCCTCGCAGAAGGAGTTGGACACGGACAGGCGCAGGCTTTTGCCGCGCTTTTGCAGGGCGACCCGGATCTCCCCCTCCCGGTCGCAGTACTTGATGGCGTTGTCGACGAGCAGGGTGCACAGCTGGCGGAACTGGCTCTCCGTACACAGGAAGAGGATGCCCTCGGGGATGTCCTGCACCACGGTCAGCTTGTCCTGACGGGCCACGGCGTCAAAGGAGGCGACCGTTTCCCGCAGCAGGGCGGAGACGTCGATCTCCAGGCGTTCCTCCCTGCGCTCGCCCTCCTGGGCGCGGGTGATGAGCACGAGGTTGCGGATCAGGCCGTCCAGCCGGTCCAGCTGCCGCATGGTGGAGCGGGACCACTCCGATTCCCCGCTCATCACCTCCATGATCTCGGTGTTGGCCCGGATGACCGCCAGGGGGGTCTTGAGCTCGTGGGAGGCGTTGGTCAGGAACTGCTTCTGGATCTCGGCGTTCTGGATCTCCTGGCGGACAATGACCCGGGAGAAGGAGCGCACCACCATGAAGGTGATGCCGACGCCGACGAGGATGAGGACCATGGCGGAGAAGACCAGCCGATGCCCGATGGCGATCTGGCTGCTGCAGTCCAGGGCCACCACGATGCTCGAGCCGTCCTCCCTCAGGTGCACCCGGTAATAGTAGTTGCGGTAGGCGCCGAAGCGGAGCAGCCTGCTGCGCAGGGTCTGGGCGTGGCGCATCGCCAGTTCGCGGCCCACGGAGGGGATATGGTGGATGGTCACCGACCGGGCCTCCCCCTGGGGGTCGAAGATCACGGCAAAGTAGCGGGTGGTGTAGAGAAAATCCGGGGAGGTGACCGCCTGGGGGCGCCCGAAGATGCGCGCCAGCACGTCAAAGGCATCCTCCTCCTCATCCGGCAGGGCGGGGGAGTCCCCGGGCGGGTTCTGCGCGGAGGCGCCGGCGGGGGACTCCATCTCCGGGGGAACCCCGTCGTGCTCCACGATGTAGCTCAGGACCCGGTCGATCTCCCGGGAGGTCAGGTAGGTGGTGACCAGGTAGATGCACAGGGACATGATCAGCATCACCCCGAAAAAGGCCAGGGTCGTCATCAGGATGAACCGCCTGCGCAGCTGCTGGATGGCTTGCTCGCTCAAGACAATCCCTCCCTATTCCTTCCGGCAGGCGTATTCCCCGCCCCGGCTGCCCAGAATGCTGACGCTGGAGGCGATGGCCCGGAGCTTTGTGCGCAGGTAGCTGACATACAGGTAGACCACGTCCTCGCTCATGCCGGGTTCATCCGGCCAGATGCGGGAAAAGAGGTCCGCGGTGCTGAAGGGGCGCTCCGGGTTCTGCAGAAAGAAGGCCATCAGCTCGGATTCCTTCATGGACAGGCGGACGCTGCTTTCGCTGGCCAGCTCCAGCGCCTCGGTGTTGAGGGTCAGGTCCGCGTAGCGCAGCACCGTCGGGACGGGACGGCTCCGGGGGGGCTGACGGCGGGTCAGGGCCCGGACCCGGGCGATGAGCTCCTTCATGGCAAAGGGCTTGGTGAGGTAATCGTCCGCCCCGGCGTCAAGGCCGGAGACCCGGTCCTCCACCTCGGCCTTGGCGGTGAGCATGAGCACCGGCGTGCTGATGCCCATGGCGCGCATGTCCGAGAGCACCGAAAGGCCGTCCTTGCGGGGCATCATGATGTCCAGGATGACGCCGTCATAGTCCGAACGGGACAGGGCCTCCATGGCCTCCACCCCGTCAAAGACGGAATCGACCTCGTAGCTCTGCATGGTGAGCATGGCGGTCAGGGCGCGGTTCAGGTCCCGGGTGTCCTCGGCTAGCAGGAGTTTCATGGCTTGCGTTGCGGCGCCCCCGGCGCCTCTCCTTTCTCGGGTCAGATTTCGGCGAGCATGTTGCGGATGGTCTGCAGGGACAGGTCGGTGGAGGCCAGCTCATCCGCGCAGCGCTTGAGCTCGGAGGAGATGAGGGACACGTCGCCCCCGATGCGCTTCTTGTAGCGCATGTGGTGCTCCAGGGCCGCCCAGGTGTCCATGGAGATGGTGCGCAGCTGGAACTCCACAAAATACCCTTCGCGGCGCATGACCAGGTGCAGGCTGCGGTAGCCGTTGGCCTTGGGATGGCGGATGTAATCCTTCTGCTTCACCACCTCGTACCCCTCCAGCGTGAGGAGCCGGTCCCGGAAGTCATAGACATCCTGGACGAAGGAGCAGACGATGCGCACCCCGATGGCGTCGTGGATGCGGAAAAGGGCCGATTCCTCATTGACGGGGACGCCCCGGAGCTCGCATTTGCGGCGCATGCTCTCCTCATCCTTGATCCGGGTCTTGACATGCTCCACGGGGTCCTCGCCGGTGGCCGCCATCACCCGGGAGCGCAGGGCGTCGATGTCTGCGCGGACCCCGGAGAGGAGCTGCTCCATCCGGGGAAGATGGGAGCCGTAGATGGATTCGTTCATGGGGGCGTCACTCCTTTCGGGGGCCTTGCATCCGTTGAAGAAAGTATACCACAGGGCAGGCGGGGGAACAATCGGGCGATTCTTGACGGGGGGCGGATGCGGGCATACAATGCCTGAGAAGAGGATGCCTGCGGAAGCCTTCCGCGGGCGAACGCCAGAAAAGGGGGAAAAACATCATGAAAAGGAAACTGGTGCTGGCGCTGCTGCTGGTGCTGTGCCTGGGCGCATCCCGGGCGACGGCGGAGCGGGCGCGCTTTCTGAGGGAGGACAGGGATTCCAACCGCCATGTCAGCCATCTGGCCAGCCATCTCGGGATGACGGACTGCCGTGTGGCCTCCAATTACCTGAAGGTCCGCTCCCGGGCGGGCGGCTCCGGCGTGGTGGGCCACGCGGAGCAGGCGGACACCGTGGAGCTGCTGGACCTGAGCGGCAACTGGGCCCAGATCCGGGTGACCTACGCCTCCTCCACCAGCCCGGATTCCTGGGAGGGGCTGCAGGGCTGGGTGGACGCGGACTATCTGGAGTGCCCCTGCAGCCGGCGGACCTACTATGACAACAGCTTTGACGGGCAGTACCCGGAGGGCGTGACCACCGCCGGCGGCGTCAGCGTCCGGGAGATCCCCGGCTCCGGCAGCCGGACCATGTTCACCCTGAGCAACGGCGCCGATGTCATCCTGCTGGGGGACTACCCCCAGGGGAACACCACCTGGGTGCGCATCATGAACCGCGGGCGCACGGGCTTTGTCCGCAGGGACCAGGTGAGCGAGACGGGAGGGTATGCCCAGCCGGTGGCCGGGGAGGGCGTGCTCAGCCGGGGAGGCCTCGGGGCGGATCCGGGCATGCCCACCTACATCCCCGCCGGGGCCATGCTGGCCACGGTGCTCCATGACAACACCAACGTGCGGGACCACGCCAACGGCGGCGTCATCGCCCGGCTCCGCAGGGGGGCGACGGTGGCCATCCTGTCCACCACCCGGGATTCCACGGGGATCAGCTGGTACAGCGTGTCCTTTGCCAGCAACCGCATGGGGTACATCCGGGCGGACCTGCTGCAGGTGACGGGCACCGCGGCGTCCCCGACCCGCGTGCCCTCCGCTCCCGCGGCGCCGCCCGCCTATCCGGCCAGTGACGCGGGGAGATGGCAGCGCGCCACGCCCGTCCCCCTGACGCCCGCCGTCAGCCAGGTGGATTACCGCGGCGTCTACACCACCTATCTGCAGAACCACATGGCCCAGTACGGGGCGTATGAAAACGCGGTGATGCAGGACCTGGACATGGACGGCATCCCGGAGATGATGGTCTGGGCCAGCCTGGGCGCCCGCTCCCAGGTGATGTTCTATACCTGGTGGAACGGCCAGGTGACGCCGCTGCTGGTGGACAACACCGGCCGTGCCAGCGGCAGCGCGGGGGGACGGGACATGCAGGACAACGTGGTCGCCGGAGGCGGAGAGTGCTATTACAGCAGGGACGGCATCGGGGTGCTCTCCGGAGGCTCCAATTCGGCCTGGGAGTCGTCCTACGCCTATTACCGCAAGCACGGCCTGGCGCTGGCGGCCACCCGCGAGCTGTCCGTGGTCTACGGGGACAACGGGCAGATTTCACTGACCCTGGACGGCGCAGGCGTCTCCCTGGCCATGGGGCGGCAGTTCCTCAGCGGGTTTGAGGGCGCCGTGGAGGCCATTCTCGGAAATCATTAAAAAAGGAGCCGCGGTTCCCCGGAGGGAACCGCGGCCGCTTTTTTGCCCCCGCGGGCGGATGCCGGGCGGGAAAGGTCCGCTGCGCGCCCGGGGGCGGGAAGCGGCGTCACTCCCTCCCCGAAGGCGGAGAGGAGCAGGCCTCCGTGATCATGCGCACGGACAGGCGCAGCTGAAAGGCGAGCACCAGCGAGCAGGTGAGCAGGTTGAGGAGCATCACCGGGATTTCGGACAGGCCCAGGGAGAGCAGGATGCCGTCCTGGGTCGTGTACAGGGAGGACACGGCGACCACCAGGTTGAGCCGGTCCACCGCGTGCATGAGGGTGCTGCCGGCCCTGCGGTGAAGCACCGCAAAAAAGAGGCACAGCAGCAGGCGCAGCGCCGTGAAGAAGATCAGGAAGACCAGAACGGGCCCGGGAAGGGGGCCGGAGGGGCTGCGCAGCAGGCGCTGCATGGACATGACGGAAAAGACCATGCTGAAGGCCAGCATCAGGACGCCTGCGGCGAGGCAGGCGCGGCGCTCCCGCTGTGGGGTGGCCGCCTCCGGGACGCGGATCCCCCGGCGGATGGCGCCGGCCAGGAACAGCCGGAGGATGCCCAGGGAAAAGTTGTACAGTCCCAGGGTCAGGAACCAGATGGGATTGCTGAAGCGGCTGGAGATCAGGCAGAACACCGTGAACAGCATGCTGCCCGAGGCGCCCAGGACCAGGGCGGCGTCGGCGCGCTCATGCGCGGAGGACGAGAGGACCCGCGCGATCCTCGGATGCCGCAGGGCGAAGGCCTCACGGCGCGGGAGCAGATGTTTCAAGGGAGCCTCCTTGGGGCGCAGGGGTGAGGATGCGGACGCGGCTGCCCTCAAGGGCGCGGGGGTCCAGGTGCTCAAGGGATGCGGGCAGGGTGATCCCGGTCAGGGCGGTGCAGCCGGCAAAGGCCCGGCTGCCGATTTCCAGGAGCCCCTCGGGAAGGCGGAGGGAGGTCAGGCGGCACCCGGAAAAGGACAGTTCGCCCAGGGCGCGGATCCCCTCCGGGACGGCGGGGTCCGTTTCCTCAAGCCCCGCAGGGCAGCAGACGATCCGCCCGTCTGCAAGGTCTGCAAGCATCCCGGAGCGCACGCCGAAGCGCGGATGGTCCGCGGGAAGGGCAAAGTGGCGAAGCAGGGCGCAGCCGCGGAAGGGGTTGCCCTCCATCTCCTGCAGCGAGGCGGGGATGACGACATAGCGCAGCTGCGGGCACAGGGCATAGGCGTCCCGTCCAAGGGCGCGCAGGGAAGGGGGGAAGACCACGGATTCAAGGAACGGGCACATCATGAAGGCCCTCTCCCCGATGGAGGTGATCCCGTTTCCCAGGATGATGCGGAAGGCGGTGCAGCCGGCAAAGGCCGAGGCTTCCACGGTATGGACGCTGTCGGGGAGGGTCACGGTCTGCAGGCGGGCCCCGCGGAAGGCGTTTTTCGCGATGACGCCCACGGGGTGCCCGTCAAGGGTCCCGGGGATGTCGATCTTGTCGGATTCTCCCCGGTAGCCGGTGAGGACGGCCTCCTCCCCTGAGAGGCGGTAGAGATAGTCCTCCGGGACATTCTCCCCCATGGCGGGGGCGCACAGGGTCAGCGCCGCGCAGAGCAGCAGGATAAACAGCGGTCTCAGAAGGGTCCCTCCTCTTGTCGGTTTGCGGCCGGACGGCCGTCAGAAGTGTAGCATACCGGAGGGGGACGCGCAATCGCTTCCGGCGCGGGGGCGCTCCGCTGCTTTCTCCCGGCGGCTGCTTCTCTCCTGCCGGAAACAGGAGCGAAAAACCCGGAATCCTCTGCCCGCGTGCCATCCGGCGGTGACGCTGCCTGACCGGAACCGGTTCCCCGGAAAAAGGAAAGCGGGGCCTC
>OMRS01000328.1 GCA_900313545.1 uncultured Eubacteriales bacterium
AGGTCATCCCGGACCCGCCGTGGCGGATGCAGCCCGGTTCCATGACGGAACAGTTGTGCTTTGTGGTCCCGATGACGATCTGTTCTTCTTTTGCGTAGCGCCCCAGGACCTCCTCGTGCCCCATGCCGTTTTGCAGCGTCAGCACAAGGGTGTGCCCGTCGATGACCCCCTTGTGGGCCTCAAGCGCCGCGGCAGTGGAAGGCGCCTTGACCTGGACCAGGACCAGGTCCGCGGCCGCCATTCCCTCGGTGCTGACCCGGGCATCCGGCCTGAAGCACAGCGTCCTGCCGTCCGCCTCGGTGATGTGCACGCCGTCCCTCCTGATCTTCTCCATGTGCGCCTCCCGGGTTCCGACCAGCGTCACCTCATGGAAGCGGCTCAGGTAGCCGCCGAAAAGGGAGCCCATGGCTCCCGCGCCAATGACCACAATCCTCACGGCTGTTCCTTCCTTTCTTCCGCCCGGAGAACCGGGCGGCAGGTTCCCGGGGGGTTATCTGCCGCCGGCATCCGGCTTTCCGTCCGGTTTCTCCCCGGACAGGGACCTCTTCCCGTCCCTGATCCGGCTGACGGCGTCGTCATCCTTCGCCTCATGGACCA
Organism: uncultured Eubacteriales bacterium; assembly: GCA_900313545.1. The sequence goes on from OMRS01000328.1 coordinate 598, forward strand.
CAATCTGATTGAAGGGAATCTCGATGCCCCTGCGGTCAAAGACCAGCTTCATCTGGCGGTTCAGCTCCCGCAGCGCTCTGTAGCGCAGGCCAAACTGGGTAAAGATGGTGATGCGCAGCAGCACGCTGCTGTCCTCAAAGGATTCAACGCCCTCATACACCGGCGCCTTCACCAGTCCAGGAATCGCATCCATCATGGATGGCAGCTCCTCGCGCAGGATCTTTTCCACCTCGATCAGGTCCGCGTCATAGGAAATGGGCATCTTCAGGACCATACGGGCCACCTCGCCGTCGGAGTTGATGATGTCCCGCATGGAGGAGTTGTTGAAGATCTTGGTTTCCGAGAAGAACCGCACCTTGGTGGTCCGCAGGCCGATCTCCACCACGGTTCCGAACCAGCTGCCCACGGTCACGAAGTCGCCGACCTTGTAGCTGCCCTCGAAGATGGTGAAAAAGCCCGCGATAATGTCACTGACCAGGTCCTTCGCGCCGAAGCTGATCATCAGGGAGAGAATGCCTGCCGAGGCCAGCAGCGTCTGGGTATCCACGCCGAAACGGGACAGGCCGAAGTACACGAAGATCACCACGCAGATATACTTGAGGGCGTTCCTCAGAAGCAGGCAGATCGTCTCCACCCGCGTGTCGGAGGCCCGGGCCACATAATAGAGGATGCGGTCGATCAGCACCACCGCCACGTACATGGCGCACAGCAGGAAAATGCAGGAGGTGAAGGCGAAGATGTTCACGCCCTTCTGCCAGTTGCCGGAGATCACGTAGACCAGGTTGCTTGGCTGGATGTTTCGGTTGACGGGATTCAGGCTGGCATAGAGCGTGGGAAGAAGGATAAACAGGCAGAACAGCAGCAGCAGCTTGTAGATGATCCGTCCGATGCGCTGCTCCGGGGTCATCTCCGCCTTGGGAATGCGACTCATGTGCCAGCGCTCCTCAAAGCCTTCTTTCTGCCGGGTATGGAGAATCCTGGAAAATCCGGAGAACAGGCCGCGCGCTTCCGCGTCCATCTCCTCCTCGGGACCGAGTACCTTTGCCTCCGCCTTCCCCCGCGGCATGCCCTCAAGCACATCCCTGCGGTACCTGAACAGGGTCAGCAGACTCAAAAGAAGCGACGTGCCCACGGCATACAGGGTCAGAACCACCGCGAGCCGGAAGCAGTCCCCGATGCCGGAGCGGCGGACGATGGGCACCAGGAACAGGTCCTGGGATTCGCTGACACCGGCATAGTACACCGTCCCGCGGATATTGAGGTAACCGTTGAAATTGTCGGTGAGCTCCTGACGGGTGATCCCCATGGTCTCAACCGGGTCGCCCTTGTATCCCAGGCCCGTGGTTCCGGCGATCTCCATCGTCTTCTTGTCCACGGCGATGGCGTATTCCGGCAGGCCGATGGTCAGGTTGGAGAGCACCGTATCCACGCTGAGGGGCGCGATCAGTTCCTCTCTGAGGGACGGGTCAATGGCGATCATGACAAAGCCGTCGCACAGGTCCTCCCGGTTGCGGGTGCTGACCCCCACATACTGGAGCTTTTCCCCGTATTTTTCATCGAGGACCGGCTCCTGCACGAGGTACGGCACGCCCTCCAGGAGAAGGCGGAACTGGGAGGACGGTTCCTTGGAGTTGGAGCTGAGGGAATAATGGTCATAGGGGGAATTGGTGACGACCACCTTTCCCTGCTGGTCAAACACATAGATGTACTTGACATTGAGCACATCCGCATAATGCTGCATGTCCTCGCGCGTCATGTTCTCCCTGCCCTTGAGGTGAACGACCCGGGCCGCAAACTTGCCCTGGACCATGTAGAACTCGTCCAGCAGGCTGTTGAGCTTATTACGCTGTTCCTGGTACGTGTTGAGCGTTTCCACCGCCACATCCGCATGCCGGTCCATGGTCTTGAGATCATTGGTCACCCCAGAGAGGATCTGGGAATACAGGGAGATCCCGAAGAGCACCACGCAGGCGAGGACGGAATAGGACACCAGCCTGGAGCTCAGGGATTTGGGCGTTTCCCGCCCGGTGGCGACCACCAGGCAGATCCACTTGACCAGCAGCCACATGATGATCAGGAAACAGATGCTGAAGATCAGCGCATTGGTGAAGATGTAGGAAATCTGCTCCGAGAGCGGGATGCCGCAGATGATGTAGGTATCCCTGTAATCCAGCACGCAGCCGTAGAGCATCATCCTGTAATAGTTGACGATATCGGCAATGCTGCTTACGTTCCTGCTCGCGAACTTGTAGGGTTCAATGAATCTGAACTCCAGGTCCAGGTTTTCCGGCTTCGTCCAGGGCATGATCTGATTGATGGACACCACCTCGTCCGTGGGCATGTCCTCCACCGCAAAGAATTCCCGTCCCACGTAGGCTTCGTTGGGATGGGCAAGGATGCGGTTGGTCTCCTTTGAGACCACCACCATGAATCCTTCACGGCCCACCTGCAGCTTGGTGACCCTGTCCATCCAGGAGAAGGTCTCCTTGACCACTTCATCCACCACCTCTTCGGTGGACAGGGAGAGGGTTTCATCCGCAAAGAGTTCGTCCTTGTTGAGCAGCTCCTGCCAGCTCTCCACCACCTGCCCGAAGGCCCTGCGCAGCGCCTTGTCGTTGTTTTCCAGCTGCGGGAGGATCTTGGACACCTGGATGACGGCCCGGTTGACCTGTGGCCGCAGGCGCTTGTTGTTGTTTTCCTTAAAGATACTGACAGAACTGATCAGCACCACCACAAAGGCGATCAGCAGAACGGCATGCAGCAGCAGCTTCCTCCAAAAAAGCCGCTTTCTGAACAGTTTCTCCTCCCCACTAAGGAGTCCTCGTTTTTTCATTTACCTATTTCCTTTCTCAACTGACTCCGCCGGCTTCATCCGGGGCTGCCCGCGCATGACCCGCTTTCCGGAGGATGATTCATTCTACTTCTTTTCAGGCTGTTTCACAATGTCGGATTTCGGCGTATGGAATTTGGCAAATAAACCTATAAATTTTATTAATCAGTTGTACAATTATTCAAGGTGCACTTCATTCAGTTCAGGAGAAAAATACGTCGTGGAACGATTTGCCGGGCTTCATGCACATCAGCAAAAGGGCATGGTCTTATCCTGAAAACCACTGAGTTATCCATGTCCATATTACTATGTAAATACACTGTTTTTCATCGTTTAAAACAAACTATTAAAACAATTGGGGCGGAATGATCCATGTACACTTCCTCCCGCCCGTATGATATACTTTTCAGGAAAGAACGATGTGACTTCTGGCAAAAACAAAGAGCCTGGCGGGGACAAAAGAAACGATTCTGACAAATGCTGCCGATCTCTTCCTGGAGCAAGGCTGTTATGATATCACCGTCCGAATGATCGCACAGAAAGCCGGGGGGCAGTCAGGCGCTGATCGATGACCACTTTGGCGATAAGGAAGGCATGTACCTGGAGGTTATCCGCCTTTGGGCACGGGAAGCCTTTCAGGATTCTCCCTTTGACACGCTGAAGGATGAAGCCACAGCGCCGCAGGAGAAGGTCCGGCTGTTCATTTTTCAATACGCTGCTGTGCCTTTTCGGGCCGGAAGGAAAAGAGCCTGGGCTAGGCCTTCTGCTGGCGCATGAGACCTCTTTGCATCCTTCCGATGTCATCAGTGAAATCGTTTCTGAAGCCGTCAAATAGCCTGCTGTCGATCTCACGGAAGCAATCAAAACGATGACCGGCTCCGAAAACCGGGAAAAGCTTCGTGCTTTTGCGGGCTGTATCGTTGGTATATATCCCGTCTTTGATTCTGCCAAAGGCGACCGGTCTTACCTGTATATTCGAGCGAGGATCACATGATGACACAAGCAAATTACCAAAGGACAAAACTGGCCTGCTATCTCGGGTTTGTTACACAGGCGATTTCGGCCAATTTCGCTCCGCTGCTTTTTCTCACGTTCTACAGAACCCATGGCATTTCCTATGCCGATCTGGCGCTGATTCCGCTGGCGTTCTTCCTGACTCAGCTGACGGTTGATTTTTTGAGTGCAAAGTTTGTGGATCGGATCGGGTATCGGAAAAGCATCGTCATTGCGCAGATCACATCAGGAGCAGGACTGCTGATGCTGTCCTTTGTGCCGGATCTTTGTCCGAACCCCTTTGCGGGCATCCTGTTCTGCGTCATCGTCTATGCCATAGGCAGCGGCCTGATCGAAGTGCTTTGCAGTCCGATCATTGAAGCCTGTCCCTTTGAAAACAAAGCCGGAATGATGAGCCTGCTTCATTCCTTCTATTGCTGGGGCGCAGTTGGAACGATTCTGGGGTCCACCGTCTTTTTCCTCATCTTCGGCACGGAAAACTGGCGTATTCTGGCCTGCATCTGGGCCGTCATCCCGCTGTACAACATCTACAATTTTGCCACCTGTCCCATCGTTCCTATCGTCAGCGAAGGCAAAAGCATGACGATCGGGCAACTGCTGAAGACAAAAATCTTCTGGTTGTTTATCGTCCTCATGGTATGCGCCGGTGCGTCAGAGCTGGCTATGGCGCAGTGGGCTTCCGCTTTCGCGGAATCCTCCCTGAACGTCAGCAAGACGACGGGAGATTTGCTTGGTGCCTGCGGCTTCGCTGTGTTTATGGGACTCAGCCGTGTGTGGTATGGAAAATATGACGAAAAAGTGAACCTTTCCAATTTCATGATCGCGTCCGGGATCCTGTGCCTGTGCAGCTATTTGCTGGCCGCGTTGGCCAGGTGGCCAATCATGGGCTTAATTGGCTGCATGCTTTGCGGTTTCTCCGTAGGCATTATGTGGCCCGGTTCTATCAGCATTTCCTCCGCCCGGCTTCCCAAGGGAGGTACGGCTTTATTTGCCTTGCTGGCCCTGGCAGGCGACCTGGGCGGTGCGGCAGGTCCGACTATCGTGGGCAACGTTTCACATCTCATGGGAGAAAACCTTCAGTCAGGCATTCTGGTCGGCATAATGTTCCCGATCATTTTGGTACTGAGTGTCCTTATGGCAAAGAAAAAGAGCGATACATAATTCCTCTGTATAAGCAATCAGGCCTTGGAATCCTATGTTGCACATATTCAATGACCCAGAACACACTGGTAACTTTTACACAAAGCGTATGGACGCATGGCTCAGTTGGTAGAACCCACTGGTCAAGTTATCAAACTGCCGGTTCATGAGTATCTCAAGTGACTGGCCCACTGGTAGACA
>OMRS01000071.1 GCA_900313545.1 uncultured Eubacteriales bacterium
CGGTCAGGGCAGGGGATTTTAAGTCCCCGGTGTCTGCCATTCCACCACATCAGCGGCTACCCTGCAATTATAGAGAGGTTCATGAAACTTGTCAACTCGGGAGGTGTCCCATGAACGAGGTCCGAATCGGAAGTGTCACGCTGGGAGAAGGCCGTCCAAGAATCTGCATTCCCATTTGCGGAGGCGACCTGTCCCGTCTTTCGGAGGAAATCCGGCATGCTGTGCTCGCAGGGGCCGAACTGCTCGAAATCCGCGCGGACTGCTTTATACGCAACGCCCTTCATCCCTCCATGGCACCCCTGCTGCGCGCGCTGCCTGAACGGGTGCCCCTTCCCATGATTTTGACCTTCAGAACGCGGCCGGAAGGTGGAATGGGAGATCCTCAGCACTATGTGGCGCTGGTATTGGAAGGAATCCGCTCCGGACGATTTGATGCCCTGGATCTGGAGGTGCGCATCGGAGAGGACACATTTGTACGTCTTCGGGATCTGGCGCGCGCGCAGGGGATGCGCATCATTGCCTCCGCCCACGACTTTGCCGCCACCCCGCCCACCGACAGCATGGAAACTCTCTTTGACAACATGGACCGTCTGGAGGCCGACGTGCTCAAGCTGGCTGTCATGCCCGCCGGCATGGAGGATGTGCTCCGGCTGCTGCTGGCCCTGGAGCGGACCCGTCAGCACTGCCAAAGGCCCCTGATCGGCATTGCCATGGGAAAACCGGGCATTGTGACCCGGCTCATGTGCGAAGCGTTTGGCAGCTGCCTGACCTTCGCCGCAGCGGATGCGCAAAGCGCTCCCGGACAGATACGCGCAGAAGATCTGGCCGGGATTCTCCGCATCATCCATCAGACACTTAAATCAGAAGGAGAAAACACACCATGAAAACCAAAAATGCATGGAAATCCTACACCTCAGAGGCGGATATCCAGTCTTTTTCGGAAGGATACCGGTCTTTTCTGGACATGAGCAAGACGGAACGGGAATGCGTGCGGGAAAGCATCCGCATTGCGCGGGAGTCCGGATTCGTGTCCCTTGAGGAAAAGGTGACGTCGGGAGCCCCGCTCTGTCCGGGGGACCGGGTCTACATCTGCACAATGAACAAGGCTTTGGCCCTGTACGTCATCGGAGAGCAGCCCATGGAAAAGGGCATGAACATCCTGGGCGCCCATATTGACTCGCCCCGCATCGACATCAAGCAGAACCCGCTGTATGAAGATACGGAGCTGGTCTACCTGGACACCCACTACTACGGCGGAATAAAAAAATACCAGTGGGTCGCCCTCCCGCTTGCCCTGCACGGAGTAGTGGTGCTCAAGACCGGCAAAACGATCGAACTGTCCATCGGTGAAGATCCGACGGATCCGGTACTGTGCATCACAGACTTGCTCCCGCACCTGGCAGCCGATCAGATGAAGCGGGAAAGCAGCAAGATCATCGAGGGAGAGGACCTCAATATCCTGCTGGGCTCCAGACCCGAAAATGAGGGAGAAGAACAGGAAGCCGCCTTAAGACAGGTGCTCCGGCTTCTGAAGACCCGGTACGGAATTGAGGAGGAGGATTTCATCTCCGCCGAACTTGAAGTCGTTCCTGCGGGGCAGAGCCGCGACGCCGGACTGGACCGCAGCATGATTCTGGGCTACGGGCATGATGACCGCAGCTGTGCCTATCCCTCCCTCAAGGCCTTGTGCGACCTGCAGAGGGCCCCGGTGTATACCGCCTGCACCCTCCTGGTAGACAAGGAGGAAATCGGCAGCACCGGCGCCACGGGCATGGAATCCCGCTTCTTTGAAAATGCCACAGCGGAAGTGCTGGCGGCTCTGGGCAGCTGCAGTGACCTGGTCCTCCGCCGGTGCCTTTCCGCCAGCCGGATGCTCTCCAGCGATGTGAGTGCAGGCTTTGACCCCCTGTTTGCCTCCGCCTTTGAAAAGAAGAATTCCGCCTATCTCGGCCATGGCGTATGCTTCAACAAGTATACCGGCTCCCGCGGCAAGTCCCACTCCAACGATGCCAACGCGGAATTCGTCGCCCAGATCCGCCGGATCATGGAGGACGGGCAGGTGACGTTCCAGACAGCCGAGCTGGGACGGGTGGACCAGGGAGGCGGGGGAACCATCGCCTTTATGTGCGCCAGGTACGGAATGCAGGTCATTGACTGCGGGATTCCTGTCCTGTCCATGCATGCGCCCTGGGAGACCATCAGCAAGGTGGATCTGTATGAAGCCTACAAGGCCTACAGGGTCTTCCTGAAAGACGCCGCACCGGTGACCTGATCCGGCATCCCACATGCAGGAAGGAGGGCCTGATTTGAACAATCCGCAATCACGGGAAAACCTGCCGCGGATAATCGCCGTGGTAGGCACCACCGCCTCGGGAAAAAGCGATCTGGGGGTGGAAATTGCCCGTGCCATCGGAGGAGAAGTGGTTTCCGCCGACTCCCGGCAGGTGTTTCGCGGTCTCAACCTGGGCACCGGCAAGATCACCCCTGAAGAAATGAAAGGAATACCCCATCACCTGCTGGACGTGGTGGATCCCGGAGAATTCTTTTCCATGGCCGATTACCAGAAGCTGGCCTATCAGGCCATTGACGGAATCCTCCATCGCCGGAAGGTCCCGGTACTGGTAGGGGGAACCGGCCTGTATGCCACAGCGGTGATGGACGGGTATCTCCTTTCAGATAAAATCCCGGACCTTCAGTACCGGGAATATCTGGAGACCAAGAGCACCACGGAGCTCTACCGGATGCTGATGGCACTGCGGCCGGAGGCTGAGGTGGATGCAAATAACCGCAACCGCGTCATGCGGATGCTGGAACGCCTGCATGACGGAGATGAGCTCTCCGGGCGCAAGGAACGCCGCTATGATACCCTTCGTCTGGGAATCCGGTTTCCCCGTGACATCCTCTGCGAGCGCATCCGCATCCGGCTGAACAGGCGGCTGGAGGAGGGCATGATCGAGGAAGTGCAGCAGCTTCTGGATCACGGAGTTCCCGCTCCGTTTCTGGATGGGCTGGGGTTGGAATACCGCTACATCACCCGTTATCTGACGGGACAGATCGCAACACGAGAGGAAATGACGAATCTGCTCTTTCAGGAAATCCGCCGTTTTTCCAAGCGGCAGATGACCTGGTTCAAGCGGGATCCGGAAATCATCTGGATCGACATGGACGGGGATCCCGTATCCGATTGCATCGGGAAGGCACGTGCTTTCCTGCAGGCCGGGGAACTTGCGGGGTCCCGTGACCATGCAGGCACGTGATGGAAATACAGCGTGGGACAGACTGGTCAACACCAACAAACAGGAGCCGGAATTGACTTCCGGCTCCTGTTTGTTGGTGTTCCGGGCACAGTCCCCGTCACGGACAGCTGCTGCCAAGTGCAGCGAACCGCTGACTGGCGTCAGTAATGCCGGCGTCGGGAAGAAGCAGTTCAGCAAGCTTCATGTCAGATCAAAGAGAAATCTTCTCAAAGGATCGGAGATGTCGGAAACGTTTGATCCGCTTCGTCTCAAGCCTTTCCAGATGTCCTTCTCATAGTTTTCAGCATTGATTGCGCTAAAATATCTTTTTGCAAACCTCTGACGTTTTTTAGGAATTCCCCGGAATCCCCCAGGTCTTCAGCAGCGCTTCAGCACAGCGCAGGCCGTCGCAGGCTGCAGATGTGATTCCTCCTGCATATCCGGCACCTTCTCCGCAGGGATAGATGCCGGCAATTCCCTCCGCCGTGAGCTCCTGAGTCCGAAGAATGCGGACAGGGGAGGAAGAACGGGTCTCCGGTCCTGTCAGCAAGGCATCCGGCGAGTCAAATCCCCGGATCTTCCTCCCGAATTCCCGGATTCCCAGGGCGATGGTCTCCGTAATGAAAGGGGGATACAGGTCCCTGAAATCCCCCATGGTGACCCCTGGACGGTAGCTGGGCTGCACCTTCGATGGCGCGGAACCTTTCCGGCCGGCCAGGAAATCGCCCACCGTCTGGCACAGCGCGCGCCCGTCAGCCCCTGCCAGACGGAAGGCTTCCTTTTCCAGGGCGCGCTGCCAGTACATACCCGCCAGCGGATGGTCCCCGCCATAGTCTCCAGGGCTTACGCCCACCAGCAGCGCGCTGTTGGCATTGTCCGAATTTCTGGCATGCAGGCTCATGCCATTGGTCACCACGGTGTTCTCCTCGCTGGCTGCCGCCACCACCTGACCGCCGGGACACATGCAGAAGCTGTATACGCTGCGGCTGCCCGGCAGGTGAACGGACAGCTTGTAATCGGCGGCGCCCAGCCGGGGATATCTGCGCCATCCGGAACCCCACTGCGCCAGGTTGATCTCCGACTGGAGATGTTCAATGCGCATGCCCATGGAAAAAGGTTTCTGCTCCATGGAAAAGCCCAGATGGTACATCTGCTCGAAGGTATCCCGGGAACTGTGTCCCACCGCCAGAATCACCGCATCCGCCTGCAGGTCGTATTCTCCATCCGGAGAAGACACATGCAGGGAGCGGATCCGGTGATCTTCCACGCCAAAGTCCGTGACCCGGTGCTCAAAACGGACTTCTCCACCCAGTTCACGGATCTTTTCCCTCAGGCTCCTGACCACCCTGGACAGCACATCCGTCCCGATATGGGGCTTGGCATCCACCAGAATTTCCGGGGACGCCCCGTGATCCACAAAGGTCCGAAAGACAAATTGGATTCTCGGGTCCTTTATTCCGCTGTTCAGCTTGCCGTCCGAAAAGGTTCCGGCACCGCCCTCCCCAAACTGGACATTGGAAACCGAGGAAAAGGCACCGACTCCCTTTTCCCAGTAGTCCTGCACATCCCGCATCCGCTTTTCAACGCAGCGTCCCCGTTCCAGGACAATCGGGCAGGCCCCGGCCTGGGCAAGCAGCAGGGCGGCAAAGATACCCGCGGGACCAAAGCCCACCACCACCGGCCTCCGGGCAGGAGATGCTCCGGCAAAGCGCAGGTATGGGGAGGCATACACCGGCGAGGGACGGACCTCGTCAGGATGCCTGCGAAGGACCCGCTGCTCCTCACTCTCGGAGACCAGCGCAACGTCCAGTGTCAGCAGAAGATAGATCTGCGGCTTCTTGCGGGCATCGACGCTGCGATGAACCACATCGGCCCGCAGAATGGATTCCGTCTGAATCCCCAGCTTTCTGGAAACCGCCTGCAGCAGTCCTGACGGCTCGTAATCCGCCGGAAGCCGGATATTCGCGATTCTGATCATGGCTTTTTATCCTCCTTGAGGATGGATTGCGCCGCAGCCATGCCTGAGGCAGCGGCAAAGTGCAGATTGTACCCGCCGCAGGGGCCGTC
>OMRS01000329.1 GCA_900313545.1 uncultured Eubacteriales bacterium
ATTATCTGCGGGAATTCTTTGCCGGGATACCCATGTCCCTGCCTGAACAGCGCTCCGGATTGCCTGAAGAAGGTCTGGTACGTGTCAGGGACGGTTACTGTGACTACCGCCCTGTACTGGAAGGAGACGTGTCTGAATGCGGCAAGGTCTGGACGCTGGAAAGTGGAATAGGCAGCTGTATGAACTGCAGGCATTTCTGGCCGGACAGCGGTTCTCTGTATCTGGATCTGAAAGCCCGGTCCCGTCAGGACCTGGAGTCAGGTTTTCTTCTCCTGCTGGATGCAATTGAGGATTTACGGAAAAGTCAGGGAAAAAAGGAAGACCTGGAAAACAAACTCATGGAAGTCCGGAACAGTGTGTCACGGTATTATGATTTAATAAACAAAGGGGGCCATTAAACCATGGGACGTACAAAGAAAATAAGCGCTGAGAGCAAAATCGCTCTCGTCGATGAATACTGCCTCAATGTTTCCCGGGGAGAATCCAGGCTGATGAAGTTTGAGAAGATAGCTGCCTATGCCCAGAAAAAGGGAATGGATCTCAAGGAATATGACTTTAGAAATGACACGGTGGTCCGTAACCATGTGCTGGAGCTGAAATCCGGTGAGGCAACCGTGAAGAACCTGATTTTTCCATATGAACCGATGGACATCCAGAAGGTGTTGCAGAAAGGAGTCGATATTTCACAGGTAAAGGCTTTGCTGGAAGAAATGGATGAAAAGTGCTGCCGTCTTTCCGCCAGCCGTTCTGAGCTTTGCAGGGAAAGAGACAAGCTCCTGCATTCGCTGGATGAAGCCAGACAGGAAAACGTGCTTCTCAAAGCGCAAATCCGTACATCTGTATGCACAGATGAGCGGAAACTGCAGGAGCTCATGGAAGAAAACGCTGCGCTTCGACGGTTCCTGAAGGAGCATGTTCTGCCGGAAATTGCAGCGGACCTTCTGGGCAGAAGGGGAATCATGGTTGAACACGGCCAGGTTCTGAGGCCGGATACCGGGTTCTATGAAGGAAAAGAGCCGGGGCCTCTCACTTCACTGGATTCCTCTCCCACACCCGTAGCAAGTACCGATGACCTGATTCAGCAGCTCAGGACTGTCTCTGACCAGCACAAGAACGGAGGTCTGAAAGAATGAAACAGGTACCAAAGGAACGCAGTCTATCTTTCCAGAGGCCTGAACTCGTGGCGGAATGGGATGCCGATTCAAACTATCCGGACACTCCAGATACCGTCTATGTTATGTCAAATAAAGTTGTATGGTGGAAATGCCGGAAGGGACACAGATGGAAGGCTATGATTGAAAACCGCTCAAGAGGACAGTCTTGCCCCAAATGCTATGGGAGCTTTGTCTATTATGGGCATTTTGTAAAAATATGAGATCATACCCGTACTCTCCCGGCACCCGGGAGAGTACGGGTCCCGGGCAAGAACCAAAATCCGATAGAATCCGGTATTTCCCAAAAACCAGTTTTGTCCGATCCGATGAAAAAACCGATAAAACCCGCTCGTTTCCAAAAACCAGTTTTTACCTTTTTTCCGTAAAACCGACGAAATCCGGACTTTCCCAAAAACCAGTTTTGGAATCGGAGGCTAACTTTGCATGACTTTAACACTCGTTCTTGTCTTGCTCTCCAATCAACACATTATTGACATGGTTTAGTTCCTTTTTCACGTCGTCTTCCGTTAAGCCGAAAGATTTCAAAATTATCTTTTGAGTTGCAGTGACAGCATGATCCAACCTATAGGGTTGTCCATTGTAACGTACAATCTCAATCTTCTCCAGTTCGCCTATAGCGGCAGGTACAGTCATACAATTCTGTCTTGAATCATTCTCTCTGGCAGCGTTGTCTAATCTGTGAAACATTCTGTTTCGAATGATCGAAGCAACAAACTCTATGAAGGATTTGGATTCTTCCGCTTCGTCAGTATATACACGATATGCCGAGTTACCAAGAAACGATTTATCCGAAAGAAACAGCTTTTCAGATTTATCCCTTCCTTTGTAGTGCGTTATTGCCTCTTCTGCAGGCATTTCATCGCTTGTCACAACTACAAAGTACCCATAATTATCATATTCTTTATTGATTTCTTCCGCTTTTTCACGAAATGCCTTAAGTATATATTGACTAGGAGGATTGTTTGCTTCCTTTTGAATTCTCCTTTGTCCCTTTTTCCGTCCTTTCTTCGTTTCCTTTACTGGAACTTTATCGAAATCCACTTCGAAAAAATTCTCATAATCCTTGAAAGAAGGCTTCACCTTGAATGGCTTATTCAACAGTTTTTCCAAAGCCTGTCGACACTTTTGAATCCGTTTGTTGATTTTTTCACGTTCTACAGCACCATCAATATCATGATAGAACACATGAAAATAACGTTCAACTTCATCAGATTCGTACAGTTTACCTTTATAGGTTTCTCCATACACACCAAAACGATCGTTGTAATGGGATCTGTCTCTTTCAAATCTTCCTTTAACGCTGCTTATTGCATTCCGAAGAAACATTGATTTGCCTTTCGCCATGATGATAAACCCATAACCTGCCTCATCAATGCTATGAATATTATCTTCGGAAAAATATCCGCGATCCAGGATGAATGAGATGTTCTGATATCCGTAGTCCTTAGCACGTATGATAGTATATTCAAGTTGCCCCACATCAGGATTACTCCCAGGGTAGTTTTCATAGAACAGCGGATCATAATTTGTGACATCATAGGCAACAGCGTAGTTTACAATCGGAATATCCGAATGCTCTTTAGCCGCTTTACTGAATTCGGCCTTCTCAATTTGGCCTGCTTTTGTGTTTTTATTAGTTGAATCATAGGAAATCAGTATGCGTTGTTTCTTGTCTCGCAACTCGTTCCATTTATCTTGAAATTTTATAATATGATCCGAGGTAATTCGGCGCAGAAAACGTGAAATTGTGGCATCGCTATATATTCGCATGCCTCTTGTAAATAGAGGATGTTTATAACAATAATCAGGATAATGCTGGGCAACATTAGATTCACAGATAATGGAATAAGCTGCCAAGTCCATAAAGAACCCTGCATCATCTTTAAGTATGTCCTCAAGTATTTTATCGATACCTGTAGATTTATAGAGGTGTTTGATTACCACATATGGTCCCAGACAGAGGCAACTGCTTCTGATGCAGTTTTCTTCTTCTTGATTCTCTTCTTCATCTTGATCTGTTGTCTCATCTTCGGAGACTTGCTTTTCTTGAATCTCTGAATAATAGTTACTGTTAGGGTACATATGCGTTGCGTTCTGTAACTCGGCTGCAGTTTTTCCTTTATAGCTATCTTCCAGTTTTCCAATAGTCTTTCGTGAAGGAACTGTATGTCGTGTTTCGCTATTATACGTACGACCTGTTTCTACATACACATATACCCCAGAAGGAAGTGGTTTAAACGTGATCTTGAAAGGTTCTGAAGGTATCGGAACCAAAGTATTAACATAACTCATCTCGCCACCTCACGAGTGTTAAATTTAACACTTCATATGATAGCAAAAAAGAGTCTCAAAAGCAAGAGATGAGTGGTAAAATCTTTCAGAAAATTCAAGAGTTTTCAAGGATGAGTATGATATTCTGTTATTCCGATAGACTTAATCGAGTGTTAAATCAGTGAGAAGTTAGCAATGATGTCCTTTTATCCCCGTTTTTTGTCAGCTTTTCCGGATTTTCCCGGTGATCGTTCATTCGGGATCCTCAGGGGCTTTGGGGAACCAGACCCGTACCGTCTCCAGGTCGACCCGCTCAAGCTGCGGATCCTCCATCTCCGTTTCAAAATCCCCGAGGATGACCCGGCACTTTTCAGCCTCCGCGCCGAAGCGGAAGCCGCAAAACGCCCTGGCGCCCCGGTATTTCCCTTCAGTTTCACGGACGACCTCCGCCCGGAAGCGCGCGGGGTCGGTCCGGTCATAAAACAGGATCTGCGCATAGGAGATTCCCCCGGTCACCCCGATCTCCTCCCCCTGCGCCTTCTCCCTGGCCAGCTTCAGACCCTCCTCCAGCCCCGCCCGGACGGTATAGCTCCGCATCTCGGCCAGGTCCGTAAACAGGTTGACCGAGAAGATCCCCGCCTGCACCAGATAGACCGCGGCGATCAACGCAGGCACCGCCTTCCGTCCGGCCGCCCGGACCAGGGTGACCATGCCCACGGGGATCATCATGGCCTGCGCCAGGTGCAGCAGGTTCAGCCGGCTGTGATTGCCCTCCACCAGGCATCCCAGGATCAGCCCGCACAGCAGGAACGGGAACAGGACCGCCCCGCCCTCAAGCTTCCCCCTGCGCAGCGTCCGTGCGAACTGCCATGCGCAGCTGCACGCGCCGATGCACAAAAATGGCAGGGAGGTCCGGTACATCGTCCCGGCCACCGGCGAGGCAAACAGGTTCTCCCCGTCCGTCTGGAGGACCAGCATCCTCGCCATCATGTGAAGGTGCCCCAGCACCTGCGACAGGGAGAATTCGTCGCTGCGGACCTCCGGCAGCCGGGGGATGGTCAGGACACCGAGCCGCATTTCCGCAAGGGCGCCCTGGTTCACCAGCAGGAACAGCAGCAGCGGCAGGGCAAATACCAGCAGGATCCCCGCAAACCCGGGAAGCTGCCTTTTCCAGGACGCCCATCTGCCTCCCCGGATGAGCACGGCCGCCTCCAGCAGCAGCAGCAGGGGCAGGACCGGCCATACGATGGCATAGGTGTACAGGCTCAGCCCGAAAAAGACCGCCGAGAGGGCCCATGCGCCCCGCATGTCCCGGACCCTCAGCAGGAAGAACAGCCCGAAGATGAGGAACCCCGGCAGGAGTCCCGATTCCACGGCATACCTTGACGAGAGCACATGCCAGGGGCACAGCGAAAGGAAGGCTGCGGCGATGCAGGCCGTCCTCCGGTCCAGGGCCTGCCTGAAGATGCCGTAGAAGCCCGCCAGGCTCAGGCAGCCCGTGAGGGCCTGGGGCAGGCGCACCGCCAGGGGGGACAGCCCCAGGACCGCGACAAAGGGCATGGCCAGCACGCTCAGCAGCACATTCATGCCGCTGCCCCAGGCCGTCAGGTAGACCGGGCGGACAATGCCCCACGAATCCATGCCGTCCCTGAGCAGGCAGAAGGATTCATACCCGGCCAGCGCCTCATCCGGATTGACCCCGCCGGGGCTGGTCCCCAGACGGAAAAGCCGCAGAAAGCAGCCCGCCGCAATCAGCACAAGACACCACAGTCCGTCACGCCGCCATGCGGCCCTATCCCCTGGTTTCACGTTTCTCCCGTCCTTTCCCGGATATGCCGTCCATCCGGACCTTCCCCGCTTTTGCAGCCGCCGGCGCGGCCGGAGAGATGGCTGAGTGCAGTATGGCACGATTTCAGCTTTCCGGCAACAAACAAAACCATACGGCCGTCCCTTCAGCCAAAAAGCCGCCCGGGAGGGCGGCTTTGTCTTCTTTCAACTCACTTTTCTTCTTCGCTGAAATCCGTGTCCATCGTCACCTGGAGCGTAAAGTCCGGGTATTCCTTCTGGACCGCATCGCAGACCTCCCTGTAGACCTTCTGACGGTCGGGCGCATCGAAGCTCACGACAAAATCAAAGCGGATCACCTTTGCAGGCCTGTCATAGTAGAAGCCGTGAACCTGGAGGACATGCCCGCAGGCCATGACCAGCCCGCCAACCTTTTTCCGGGCCTCCACCGCCTCCGGGTCCCTCGTGTTGACCGAATAGACGCCGATGGCGGTCAGGATCACGTTGTGTTTCTCGTAGACGTCGAGTGTCACCTTCCGGATCAGCTTGTCCAGGTCATACGCGGACAGGGTGTCCGGCACCTCCACATGTACCGAGCCGTTGAAGGAATCCGGCCCGTAATTGTGCAGCACCAGATCATAGGCGCCGCTGATCCGGGGATCGGTGCAGACCGTCGCCTTGATCTCCCGGGCCAGCTGCGCGTCCGCGCGCTCCCCCAGGATCCGGGACAGGGTCTCCCGCAGCATTTCAACGCCGGACTTCACGATGACCAGCGCGATGGCCGCGCCCAGCCATGCCTCAAGGGATATGCCGAAGATCAGATAAATGGCGGCGGCAGCCAGGGTGGAGGCCGAGATGACGGAGTCCAGCATGGCATCCTCCCCTGAATTGACCAGGGAGTCCGAATTAACCTTTTTCCCCACGCTGCGGACATAGCGTCCCAGGACGATCTTGACCGCCACCGCCACCGCCACGATGATCAGGGCCGCGGGGGTGTATTCCGGGGTGTCCGGGCTCAGGATCTTCTTCACGGATTCCACAAACGCGGTGACCCCGGCATAGAGCACCAGCAGGGAGATCACCATGGCGCTCAGGTATTCGATCCTGCCGTACCCGAAGGGGTGCTTCCTGTCCGGCTCCCTGGCGGCCATCTTCGTCCCCACAATGGTGATGACGGAGCTGGCGGCGTCGGAAAGGTTGTTGACCGCGTCCATCACGATGGCAATGGAGCTGGATGCCATGCCGACAAAGGCCTTGAAGGCCGCCAGGCCGACATTGGCCGCGATGCCCAGAATGCTGGTCCGCACGATCACGGCGTCCCTGTCCTGGCGCTTTTCCATGTTTTCACCTCTCATGACGCTCCGCCTCCCTTCCCGCATTCCTCCGGCGGTTCCTGTACCCGTTGACGTTTTTCATACAGCACGCATCCTCCCTTGTGGTCGTCCAAAGTCAGTCCCCGCTGCCAAGCGCGGCAAACAGCAGGGAACAGATCCCTCCCCCATGCCGGCGTCCCGGACACTCACGCCGGGAACCGGAAAAAAGGGGCACGGCTCCGCGCCGCCGTGGAAATACCTTTGAAAATACTCTTCCGGGACACAGCCAGCGTTACCCGCTTGCCGCCCCTTGTCAGACAGGTCTGCAGATCAGGGCCGCATCCGGGGATGTCTACCTCGTTTCCATGCTGCGCAGGGCCCTGTCCAGGAGCCCCCGCAGCTGTTCCAGCTCCTCCTGCGGCATCTGAAGGCATTCCTTCACCGCCTCCGGGATCCCCAGTGCCTCCTGCCTGAGGGCCTCCCCCTTTGGCGTCAGCTGCACAAGCAGCCTGCGTTCATTGCCTGCCGGCCTCATCCGGTCGATCCGGCCCTGTTTTTCAAGGCGCTTGAGAAGAGGCGCCAGGGTTCCGGAATCCAGACGGAGCTTCTTTCCAAGTTCCCCCTCCGTCATTGCCCCAAACTCCCACAGGACCATCATGACGAGATACTGGGTATAGGTCAGCTTCAGGGGCTCCAGCACCTTGCGGTACTGCCGGACAATCTCCTTTGCACAGGCATACAGCGGGAAACAGATCTGGTTGTCCAGGCGAAGCGGATCCTCTTTCTCTGCCCTCTGCGCCATGTTCTCCCCTCCTGTCCGTTTGTCATTTTGCAAACGCCGCCCGGGCTCCGGCGGATCACCTGCGGACTTTCGCGCGGTTCCTCCGGGCCTCCCGTTGTGCGTATTTTCATTTGATGATGTATTGTTGTGCACAATCTCAAGCCCATTGTAGTCCGTCCTCCGGGTCATGTCAATCCTGAATCTCCCCCTTCCCTCCCCCTGTGCTGTGCTCCCTGCGGGGAGGTTGACGCTCTCCCTGTCCACAGATCCGGCTGAGTTCCCTCTGCCCGGTCCCGCGCCCCATATTTTTTCCTCCTCCCCGCCGCCATGCCTCCCGCAGGGATGCGCTGTTTCCTCCTGCCATGGCACCTCATGCCGGTCTGCACGCGGGGCGCAGCCTTGGAGGACTCCATGCCTCCCGGCCGGATCGCGGAAATCTCCGTCCTCTCGTC
>OMRS01000379.1 GCA_900313545.1 uncultured Eubacteriales bacterium
CTGGAAAAAAAGGTCAAGGAGGGCGGCGCGGGCTACAAGCTCCAGCACCGGCTGACCCGGGAACAGGTGGAATCGATCCTGGCGGGAGATACCGCCTTTCTGGCCACATCCGGAAAGCCGCTGCTTATCGACTTCTACCTTCAGATGAAGAACAGGGGGCTTCGTCCGAAGGTTGTCGTCCAGTACGACCGGATTCCCTTCGTCTATGAACCCGGCAATGTCCGGGTCACCATCGACTTCAATGTCCGGGCGGGGAAGGTCGTCAGGGACTTCCTCAACCCGGATCAGGTGACCATTCCCGTCACCGGCGGCCTGGTTCTCCTGGAGGTCAAATGGGATGATTTCCTTCCGGGGAACATCCGCAGCGCCCTCCAGCTCAAAAACCGCGGTCAGTCCGCTTTTTCCAAATATGCGCAGTGCCGCATTTTCGGGTAACCTGTTTATCATTTGCCAATCGTGCAGGAAAGGAAAATCAGCATGACTTCTTTCAATGATATTTTCAAATCGAGCTTTCTGGCCAATGTGACCAGCGTTTCTCTGACCGACATGGTGCTGGCCATCGGCCTGTCCTTCCTCGTCGGACTGTTCATCTTTGCGGTCTATAAAAAGACCTATGCCGGCGTAATGTTCTCCTCCGCCTTCGGCGGCACCCTGATCGCCATGACCATGATCACCACCATGGTGATTCTGGCGGTCACCTCCAATGTGGTCCTGTCCCTGGGCATGGTCGGCGCCCTCTCCATCGTCCGCTTCCGTACCGCCATCAAGGAGCCCATGGATATCGCCTACCTCTTCTGGTCCATCGCCGCCGGCATCGTCCTGGCTGCAGGCATGATCCCCCTGGCCGTGTTCGGGAGCGTGACCATCGGGCTTTTCATGCTGATTTTCTGCAATCACAGGAGCTCCCGCGCTCCCTTCATGGCCGTTGTCAGCTGCAGCGGGAGGGAGAGCGAGGAAAAGGTGACGTCCTTCCTCAAATCCCATACGGTTCATTCCGAGATCAAAAGCAAGACCGCCCGCAGCGGGTCCATTGAGCTCAATTACGAGATTCTTCTGAGGGACAATGACACCGCATTTGTCACCGACATCTCCGAAATGCCCGGCGTGGACAGCTGCGTGCTGGTCAGCTACAACGGCGATTATATGGGGTGATGCATATGCTCCTGGGCAAAGGGATGAAGCGAATCCTCATCCTCCCGTTTGCGGTCATGATCGCCGGTACGCTCCTTTTGTGGGTCTGGGCATCGGGGAGCACCGGAGGGCGGATCATGGGCTATGAGGATCTGCTGTTTGACAACAGTCGTGTCCATTCCATCGACATTCGCGTGGACGACTGGGAAGGTTTTCTTCAAAATGCGGTTGATGAAACCTATACGGACGCCTCCGTCACCATCGACGGAGAAACCTTCGGGCATGTCGGCCTTCGCGGCAAGGGGAACACCTCCCTGAGCTCCGTGGCCGCCATGAATTCCCGGCGCTACAGTCTCAAGCTGGAATTTGACCATTACACCACCGGCGGCTCCTACCACGGTCTTGACAAGCTCTGTCTCAACAACCTCATCCAGGATGCGACCTTCATGAAGGATTACCTGGCCTACACCCTGATGTCCCGGGCGGATGTCCCCTCCCCGCTGTGTTCCTATGTGTACATCACGGTCAACGGAGAGGACTGGGGACTGTATCTGGCGGTGGAGGCCATCGAAAACGGCTTCCTTGACCGCAATTCCCTGACCACCGGCGAACTGTACAAACCGGACAGCACCGGCATGGGCGGCGGTCGTGGAAACGGACGTGACTTTGACATGGAGGACTTTGAGAAGAGACTGAAGGAGGCCCTGGGTGAAAACGCCACGGAGGAGGAAATCCGGGAATATCTGAGTCAAAGGATGCCCTCCCCTCCCGGAGGCGGTCCCGGCTTCCCCGGCCAGGACACGCCCTCAGGCAGCGCACCCGCCATGCAGGGCGGTTCTCCGGGATCTCAGGAGGCCACGCCTTCGGAGGCCGGCAGTTCCGCGGGCGCTCCCGGCCCCGGCTTTGGCGGCGGCATGGGCAGCGATGCCGTCAAGCTCATCTATACGGACGATGACCCGGACAGCTATGCCGAAATCTTCCGGAATGCCAAAACGACCGTCACCCGCACGGATAAGGCCCGACTCATCGCCGCCCTCAAAAAGCTTCAGGAGGGAGGCGATCCGGAAAGCACGGTGAACAGGGAGGAGGTCATCTCCTACCTTGCGATCCACAGCTTCCTGTGCAACTCGGACAGCTATACGGGAACCATGATCCACAACTACTACCTCTATGAAGACGACGGAAAGCTGTCCATCCTGCCCTGGGATTACAATCTGAGCTTTGGAGGCTTTGACGGAGGGAACGATCCGGACGGACTGATCAACTCCCCCATCGATACCCCTGTCTCCCAGGGAGACACCTCAGACCGTCCCCTGATCCACTGGATTTTCGAAAGCGAGGAGGCCCTGTCCGCCTATCATGCCCGTTACAGCGAGCTGCTCGCCTCCATCATGGAAAGCGGCTGGCTCTCCAGTGAAATCACCCGGGTGCAGGAGATGATCCTGCCCTATATTGAGAAAGATCCCACCGCATTCTACACCGCTGATGAATTCGAAGCGGCGGTATCCAATCTGCAGAAATTCTGCGATCTGAGGACCCGGAGCATCCGCGCTCAGCTGGAGGGTGACATTCCTTCCACCAGAGCAGGCCAGTCCGAAGCTCCGGAGCTGCTGCTTTCCGCAGGGGACCTGAACGTCACGGCCATGGGCAGCATGGGCGGCGGCATGGGCCCCGGCAATCCCGGAGAGGGCGGTGGTCTTCCCGGAAGCGGGGGCCCGCCCGGAGGAAGACTTTCCGGAAGCAGCACTTCCGGGGCCCGCTCCGCCTCCTCTGAGGAGACCCCCTCCCCTCAGGACGGTGCCTCCATAGGTGCATTTCCATCGTTCGGAGGACCCGGAGGCCCTCCCGGAATGGAATCCTCCGCGGAAAGCACCGCTCCGTCCGCAGAAGACTGGCTGCTCACCGGCGGATGCCTGGTCGTCATCCTGCTCTCCCTGTTCCTCATCCGAAAGGGCAGGAGCCATAACCGCTGAGCAAATGTCCCGGCAGGTCTTCCCTATTCTGGCAGGCACGCCTCTTGTGCCTGCCTTTTTTTCGTCCCGGCATCCCGCGGGCTTTTCCGTCAGGATGGCTGTCCGGCTTTCTTCCGCAGCCTTCGGGAGCCGCGGCGGGAATGCTGATCTTCGGATTTTCCGCCCCTGCTCACCCCGTCCGGGATGTGGCCATCTCCTGCGCAGCGCCCGTCCCGCACGGGTTTATCACCCACACACGCTCGTGTCGGAGGGGGGGCTATTTATCACCCATGCATCCCTGAAGGCACGATGGCACCGTGAAACCGGGCAGCGTGTCCCCTGTCTGTGTGCATAACGAAAGCGCCGTCCCTATGGACGGCGCAGCAGTTGAAGGTGAAGTTGTCCCTTTTTTGAGCATCCAGACCCGAAACCATTCCGGCGAACCGGCGAAG
>OMRS01000331.1 GCA_900313545.1 uncultured Eubacteriales bacterium
CGGAGGGAACAGCATGGGTGAACGAGCGATGAATACGGCAGCATTTGAACTGAACGCGCAGACCCTCACCGTGATTAACGAGCTGGGCGGCCACATGCCCGGGGGCTTTTTCATCTACCGGGCACAGCCTCCCCAGGAGCTGCTCTACGCCAACAAGCCGGTCTTTGACATCTTCGGGTGCGGCGGCGAGGAGGAGTTCAGGGCCCTGACGGGCTATACCTTCCGGGGAATGGTCCACCCGGAGGACTATGAGCGGGTGGAGGCGTCCATCCAGGAGCAGATCGGCGCCGGCGGGGAGCACATGGACTATGCGGAGTACCGCATTCTCCGCCGGGACGGGAGGGTCCGCTGGGTCGAAGACTACGGCCACTACCTGGAGACCACGGCCTACGGGGGCGTGTACACCGTCTTCATCTCCGACATCACGGAGAAGCACGAGCGCATCGCCTCCGACCTCGCCATCCACCAGGCGACCCTGGCGGAGCTGCAGAAGGCCCGCGCCGACCGGATCACCTTCGGGCGCATCTCCCAGGCCCTGGCCACGGACTATTTCTGCATCTACGTGGTGGACCCCCAGACCGGGGCGTTTGTGGATTACAGCTCCAGCACCGAATACGACCGCCTGGGGCTTGAAAGGACGGGCGCCGACTTTTTCGCCTTCAGCCGCGGGCGGGTGGGGCCCCTCATCTTCCAGGGGGACCGGGACCGGTTCATGGCGGTCTTCACCCGGGAAAGGGTGTTTGACATCCTGAGGCGGGACGGCATCTTCACCACCAAGTTCCGCCTGATGCTGGAGGGGCGGCCGGTGTACACCAGCATGAAGGCCACGCTGCTGGAGGATGAGAACGGCCGCCACCTGGTCATCGGCATGAACAACATCGATGCCCAGATGAAGCGGGAGGAGGCGTACCGCGCCCGGATGGAGGAGGCCAGGACCAGCGCCAGGAACGACTTCCTGGCCAACATGTCCCACGACATCCGCACGCCGATGAACGCGATCATCGGGTACACCCACATCGCCTCCGCCCACCTGGATGACCCCGAACAGGTGCGGGACGCCCTGGAGAAGATCGGCTCCTCCAGCCACTTCCTGCTCTCGCTGGTCAACGACATCCTGGACATCTCCAAGATCGAGAGCGGGAAGATGCAGCTGTCCCCGGCGCCCTGCGACCTGCAGGACGTGTTCCGGCGCATCGAGGACATCACCGCCCTGCAGGCGCGCAGCAAGGAGCTGGTCATCAGCTACTCCCGCGAGGGGGTGCGGCACAGCAGGGTGAAGGCGGATGAGCTGCGCCTGGAGCAGGTCATCATCAACATCGTCACCAACGCCATCAAGTACACGCCCGCGGGCAGGGAGGTGGCCATCGTGGCGGAGGAATCCCCGGGAAGCGCCCCGGGGCGCTTCCTCTACCGCTTCATCGTGCGGGACAGGGGCATCGGGATCAGCGAGGAGTACCTGCCCCATATCTTTGAAAGCTTCTCCCGGGAGATGAGCACCCGGATCAACCGGGTGCAGGGCAGCGGCCTGGGGCTGGCCATCACGGCGAAGGTCGTGGAGCTGATGGGCGGCACCATTTCCGTCAGGAGCCGCCTGGGAGAGGGCTCCGAGTTCACGGTGGAGGTGGAGCTGGAGACCCTGGAGGAGCCCGCGCCCGCGGAGGAGGCCGGGGAGGACCCCGTGGACCTGGCGGGCATGCGGGTGCTCCTCGTGGAGGATAATGACATCAACGCGGAGATTGCCGCCATGGTCATGGGGCAGTTCGGCCTGGTCACCGACCGGGCGCCCAACGGCCGCGTGGCGCTTGAACGCTTTGTTGACGGGCAGCGCTATGACGCGGTGCTCATGGACATCCAGATGCCGGAGATGGACGGCCTCGAGGCCACCCGGGCCATCCGCGCCCTGGAGGATGCCCATGCCCGGACGGTGCCCATCCTCGCCATGAGCGCCAACGCCTTTGACGAGGACGTGAAGGCCTGCATGGAGGCCGGGATGGACGCGCACCTGGCCAAGCCGTTCAACCCGGACGCGCTCATCCGGCTGCTCCACAGGCACATTTTCCGCGGCCGCGCCTGATCCCCCCGCCCCGCAAAGCGGGGCGTTTCCCGTATTCCCGCGGGGAGGGGAAAAACCTCTTCCCGCCGCACCCCGGACCTTAGAGCGCTCCCGCGGGGGGCTTGCCGCGTCCCGGACCTTTTGCCGGGAAGAAAGGAGAACAGGATGAAGGGAAAAGGATTTTTTCTGGCACTGCTTTTCTGCCTGGCCGCCCTTTGCGGGACTGTGCGGGCCGATGCGGACTTCCGGATGGAGGATTACCTCATGCGCCGCGCGGAAATCGTCCGGGAGAACGCCTACAGGACCGGCGTGGTCCTGACGGAGGAGGAACGGCAGCTGGACCTCCGGCTCGCCAGGTGGAAGGCGGAGGCGGTCTCCGCCCTCGGGGGGAGGGTCCCCGGGGACCTGGCGTTCCTGACGGATGAGCGGATCTGGGAAAGCACGCTGTACGGGTTCTGCGAGGCGCTGCCCAAGGGCGC